>JAIFNF010000130.1 GCA_020047885.1 Gammaproteobacteria bacterium
CCCTGTAGGGTACGCACAGGAATGACGGGTGTGTCGGTCGCGGGCATGGCCCGCTCCTACCCTGTAGGGTACGCACAGGAATGACGGGTGTGTCGGTCGCGGGCATGGCCCGCTCCTACCCTGTAGGGTACGCACAGGAATGACGGGCGTGTCGGTCGCGGGCATGGCCCGCTCCTACCCTGTAGGGTACGCACAGTGTACGTTGGTAATGGTCAGTTGTTAAAGGGGGGGCTGAACGGTTATTCCAAAAGCTTTTAGGGCTTATGGAACCCCCACGATTGCGGGCGGCGGTGTCCAGATTTCTGCGCCGGGCAATACGTCGCGTTGCAGTGTGGCGGTCATCGACCCGGTGACCCGAAGGTAATCATGCTGGGGACTGGACAAGGTCGCTTCATCCCAGGCGATCAAGCGAATATTGTCAAAATCTGCTGTCGACCGGTCGCGCCCCGGAGGCGACAAACGTAGAAACAGACTGACTGCCGGTTTCAGAGGAAGCTGGTTTTCGTAATCATCTTTTTCGGGAAAATCCGGGGCAGTCACATCGACGCGGAAGGGGTGCCAGGCATGGTCTGGAGCAACCAGGTTTGGAACCAGCGTTTGTTCGGCAGAAGCGCCAATCGTGTCGCGGTACCAGCTTAACTGCAAGGAAACGTTACCGTTAGTGCGCGCCCGGCCAATCACCGAAAATTTCTGGCCAGGCTTGTTCAGTATGCGGTGTTTGTGCGTCAGCGTAAGGTCTTCGCTATTGCTGAAGAGTCGCTTTAAACGTACCCCAGCTTGTCCTTCGTAGGCGTATTCTGGACCGATGAGTCGATCCTGGTGGCCATCGATCAGCCACAGGATCCCCGGATTGCTTTGATCATCGGCCGTTTCGTCCTCGAAAGAACCTGTCCAGAATAAATCGCGACCCACTAAAACCTGATCCGAACTTTCCGCGCCGTTGAGCCAACCGCCGTTTTCAAGGCGATAAATCGTTCCGGCTTCTTCATCGCTATCCAGGGGTACGGTGACACTCTGGCGAATGGCTCGCCCGCCAATATCGACTTCTGCTGCGCCATCTTCGACCAGGAAGGGTCCAGGATTGCGACCCGCCGCCCCCCGCACGACAAAATCCGCCGCCTGGCCGATAACCGGGCGCGGGATGTAGTTGGCGATCATAAACGGTTCAACATAGGCGCGAATCACTTGGCCACGCCGCAGGTGTACAGCCAACAGATAGGATTCAAAGGTTGGCCAGACATCCTGATCGAACAGGAAATTACCGAGCGTCCAGGCGGTCAGTGCGCCATCCTGCCAGTTGAGGCCGCCGACGACATGCGGATGATGATTGATGATCAGTGCCGCGCCAGCAGTGCGAGCAGTTGCTGTGAGTTGTTGAATGAAAGGCGAGGGTTGGCGGCCGTATTCGTATCCTCCGTGAATCATTACGACAACGATTTGCGCCTGTGCATAGGCCGATTTGATCGCTTGGCGTAAGGAGGTTTCTGTGCAATTAGCAGCTCCTCCTTTGTTCATGTTGGCGACATAATCAATGGATTGATCATTGCCAGGAATGCCGGTGCAGCCAATGAAAGCTACAGTAAGGCCACTGGTCGAAAATAATGCGGGTCGCCACGCCTCATTTTCATTGCTACCTGCCCCAAACTGACCAATCCCGATCTTGTAACCCACTGCATCCAAAGTAGTTTTAGTTTCTGAAACGCCAGGTTCCAACAAATCGTACATGTGGTTGTTACCCAGCGCGATGATGTCAACGCCAGCCTCACGCAAGGTCTGCGCAGCGCTGAAATGACTGGCGAATACAAATTCCTTAGTAGGGTGGAAGGCGGCAGGACGTGGCTGATTCGGGTCAAAATACGGCGTATTGGTCAAGGGCGATTCCATATTGGCCGCTGTTATATCAGCATTGGCCAGCAACGGCTGAATATAGCGCAGCAATTGCGCCTGAGTGCGGACCTCATCGCCGATCTGGATCAAACCATCACGGGTATCACCGTCATTATTCGGATCGTAGTAGCGGCGACCGAACATCGTGTCGCCTGCAAAATGCAATGCAATGGTTTCACCATCATCAGGCGTCAGGCGAATGAGTACCGGTTGTTCGGGAAATGCAGCGCGGGTGCGGGAAATAAATTGCGGGTGGCGAACCGTGACCCAGCCTGGTTGTTGCGTCGCCAGTTCAAAGCGACCATTCGTATCAGTGGTCTCCACCGATTCCGCCAAAGTAACTTGAGCATTGGCAACCGGCCGTCCATCGAGGTCAATCACCAGGCCACTGATGTTGCCGGATGGCGGACTGGGCGGCGGAGGGTCATTGTCACCACCACCACCACCGCAACCTGCAATGGACATCGATAAAACCCCAAGCAGTATAAAAGCACGGATACACATCGATTTTCCCCCACTCAAAAACTGTTATGACATGGCCCGGTCGTTGCGCAGCGTTGCCAGCCAGGAACGGACTTGTCGTTCCAGCCAACCGCCTTTCTGTCGCCGCACTAGCTCCCGCAATTCCAGCGTCGCCCGCTGCGTTGCAATACGTTCATCGGCCAAATCCCGGTAAATCTGGTTCGCCAGTCGTCGCCGTCGCACCGCATCGCCCGCATCGAGAAACGCCTCAAGGTTGCTCAGCACCCGGCTCAACAGCGGCGGATGCTCCTGGTCCTCGCGGGTGTAGGTGCGCAACTGAGCGCGAAAGGCATCCAGCGTTTTCTGAACCCGCGATTCGATCAGCGCCAGTTCCGCCTGGAAATATTCGCTTTGCCGTTGCCGACGCGCCACCACGATAGTGGCCAACAGCTCATACTCCTCCAACTGGCCAAACACCGGAAATTCGCTCAGTTCCCGCAAAGCCGGGCGGGCAACGTCCAAATCATCATTCCGCAAACGCTGACAGAGCCGATAACAACTTTCCCAGGTTTGCCAACGGTACACAAAATCCAGTCCCGGCCCTTTGATGTTCTGGATACCCATTACCCGGTTATACAAACCAGGCGGCGTTTCCTGCGTAATGCGGGCAATCATCTGCTCGCCGGTCACATGCGCATCACGGATCACAATCAGTTTCCGGGAGAACCAGCGCCACAACAGAGTACGAAATTCCTGATTCAGCACCGTCCGCTGATTCGATGCCGCTGTGGTAATGCGCAGTGCCAGCGCCTGATAGTTCTCATAATTTTGCCCTTCTTCCCGCAGATGCGCCGCCAACTCGAGTTGATGCGCTTCGGCTAATTCCAGTCCCGCCAGCCAGGCGGTTAAACCCTCCGGATCGCGCCAGAACCCGGTGGGCGGTTGGGCATCGATAACACCCAGTTCGGCCAGTAGAGCCTGCGCCCGGTCATACAATAATCGCTCCTGAGTCGGAATCCGTTGCCAGCGCGCCTGGCGCTCCAGAATCGCCAGCGCTTCAGCGGTTCCTGTCGCATTCGCCGTCGGCCACAGGGTCAGATCTTGAACCCACACCTCCCAGGAGGACCGGATATAGCCCTGCAGGCCATCCAGGTTGCCGCCGATCAGAAAATGCCGGTCAGCGCTGAGATCATTGACCAGGATACTGGCGAACACCTGCGAGCGGGGAAGGCGATCAGCGCGATTGTTGACGACTGTGCTGATCCAGAGGCCCGGATGTTGCTCCCGCTCCTGTTGGTCAAAACCCATACGCCGCCAGTTGGTCAGGCAGCCGAAGCGTTCGTTGGCGGACATGCCGTTAATAAACTCCAGCCGCCGCCCGTTAACCTGCGATACCGGGTAACGCTTGAGCACCCCGATATCCATGACGACGCGATCGGCCATTTCCTTGAGAGCAAAATCAGCGTCCACCCCCATCTCGCGAGCCATGCGCAATACCAGCGCAATATTGTAGGGATGCTCTTCATAGGGAAACCGAGCCAGGACATCAGGCGTCAACAGGCCG
Source organism: Gammaproteobacteria bacterium (assembly GCA_020047885.1). The sequence continues at coordinate 3,914 of JAIFNF010000130.1, forward strand.
GCCTCCAGCCACCCCACCGCACTCATGCGGGTACCCAGTCGTTCCGCCGCGCTGCGTAAAATCGGCAGCATCTGCTCTTCACTGGTTAATAACGTCGAGCGCTCCGGAATAAATTCGGTCATCACTTCGGGAATATTGTAGCCCGCCGGTCCCTGAACATCTTCATGGTCAGGGTACGCATTGGTGAGGGTCGCTAGATCGTCGCGCATCCACTGCCGTTGCAGGACGTGAACATAGGCCGGGGTCAACCCCATGCATTCCCACAGAAACACTTCGGTGTGCAAGGCAGCGGACGTACACAGCACATCGGTTTGTTCCCAGATGGTCGCTTTGTCATAAGGTCGGTAGAGAAACAGTTCCCGCAGCGTTCCATAGGGCGGGGCGTACAGAAACATGGCTTCACAGCCGGTGGTTTTGGAAAAGACCCCGAAGCCCAGCGCATTCATCAGCGCCGCCTTGATCCGCTCGGTGCCGGATTTACCGCGTGTTCCCCAGCCGCCAATCGCCAGCGCCAGTTGTCGTCGTGCTCGCCGCACCCGGAAGTGAGCATAAACATGACGGCCAAAGAACAGGCCGCTGATCACGATCAGGAACACGCCCAGATCGAACAGGGAATTCTGGTAGACCGAGAAAAAGTAGTCGCGAAATCGCTCCCACCAGCCCGGCCAGTTCAGATCCGGCCACATCGCCAGTCCTTGCCCCAGGGGAGTGGCCAGCGCGGGTCTGGATGGCGTGGGCGCTGGAACCGTGACGACTTCGGGATTGGTGAGAAAGAACCGCTCGACCTGCGGGTCGCGGGTCGCGGGCAGATCAGGTTCCCCGGGATAAGCGATCAGGCGGATGACGAAGCCCAGTTGCGTCAATGCGGTCAGGTAGGCGGAAGGTGCGAGTTGTGAACCTTCACGCCAGTTGCGCAATCGGGCGTAATGCACAAAATGCAGTGATAGCAGAATTCGCGCCCGGAGACGCCGCCACAGACGCCGCGGCGCGATGATTTCGGTCACGCCTTCGCTGGTGTAGCGGCGCAACCGCCGATCCCAGGCGTCCAGCGCGGAGATCAGTTCGTCAACCAGCGGCAGCCAGGGTCGCCAGTCATCCTCCGTTTCCAGATACAGCGGTTCGCCGGGCACTTTGGTTTCCGCCAGTTCCGCCAAAATGCCGGAGGGGGCATGCACGTTGCCGTAATAAACTCGCCCGATCGTATGCCGGAACGCCGGTCGTTTATCGGTAGCCGGGCGTCGAAATTCATGCAACCAGCGCCAGAACCGAAAACGCAGGATCTGGCCGCGAATCAGTCGCCAGCCTCGCCAGTCACGGATCAGGTCGCAGCCATGATCCTGTTGTGTGGCGATGGCCAGCAACCGCCCCAGTTCCGCTTCAGCCAGTTTCGCTAGAGTTCGTGGCAGGCGACGGAATTGACCCAGCGGGGTTGCGGCGAGCCATTGCTGGAGTGCCTGCAACCGTTGGCGTCGCTCCGGATGCGCCGCTGCCCAAAGCTGTTCACGAGTTTGCGCGGCCCAGCGGCGCACCGGGATTGCACTAGATTCGGTATGTAAATGCGCTATCACGGGTCCCAAACGCGCCAGCCAGCACGCCGCCAGTTTTGAATGGCCATCTTCCAGCAACCGTTGCTGAGCCTGAACGATCATCCGCAATGCGGCCCGGAGTACGAAGGCATCCTGCTCGTTAGCCAATGCTGCTGCAACGCCATCGGCCAAAGCTGCCAGGCTGGATTCCGTCAGCATGAATTCCGTCTGTAACAGCGCGGTGGCGCGTACCGGAGGACACGGATCCTCACGAATCAGTGATTGCCAGACCGGTAGCGCCGTGACCAGTGGCATGGTCAACAGGGCTTCAGCCAGCCCCTGACGGACGTAAGGAGCGGGATCGTTTAGTAAAATCGGTAACAGTTCGGCCAATTCCAGGTAACGGTGCAGATGGCGTCCCAGTAGCAAGGCCGCGCGGCGACGCAAAAACAGATCATCGCCGCCGCCTGGCTCGGATAACCGGGTGCGCAGCACAGTCGCCAGCGAGTCGGGATCGAGATCATCGAGCAGGTCAAGCGCGGCAATCTGAATCCAGATGGATTGCCGATTGTCCAGCGCTGAACCGTAGATGTAGCGTAAGGTATTTTCCGCAATCGGCAGTCTGGATTCACCGGTTGGCAGCGCCCGCAACACCAGCGCCAACGAGTGGAACGCGGCTACGCGCACCCGTGGATCGCCGTCATGGGCCAGCAGCGGCAAAATCAGTTTTTCGAGATCCAGATGTTGCCACAATCGGCTGTATTCCGCGACCAGCTCCACTTGCTCCAGCAACCGGACACTGATTTGTCCCAGACGGCCGAGAGCAAACGAGATATGTCGGTCACAGGCTGCTTGTCGTCGCAGACTGCGTTCCACCAGCGTATCCAGCCCCAGCCAGCGCTCCAGAGCACGTCGGTCTCCCCGCAATTGTTGGCGGCTGGCCCCGAGGGCGCGAGCAAATTCCAAGAGATGGCGCTGACGTTCTGTTTCATTGACGGCTTGCTGGAAACGTCGGCTATAGTCCGCTTGCAGCAAGCGTAATTGCCGGATGCGCGCTGTCTGCTGCTGAATATCGTATCGCAGGAAAATCAGCAATCGATAACGAACCGCCCCCTGCGCGGCCCATTCCGGTGGATCGTCATGAGCGCCCGGCCACGCGCCATCGAGAAATTCCGTTACCAGCGATTTCAGCAATTCGCGCCAGGCTCGAGCTAACAGCGGCGACAGGTTATCAGCCAGACAGCACTCTACTTCGGCACGATCAGCCCGCAGCCAGTGCCGGGTCGGTTCAATCCAGATGTTCCGGGTCGCCGCGACCGCGGACGAGGCAAGCTTCTTCATGGCGACAGGTCTGAGGCCGATGGGTCCTCGATCCGGTTATTGAAATACAGGGGCAACTGCCGTTCGCGCAGGTCGCGGAAATCCACTTGGCCCGGCCGGAAGTCGCGATAGCCGCGACCATGATCGGCGAACCATTCCAGCGTGAACCAGAACCCCGGTTCGCGGTTATCGAGGTGGTATTGCACTTGTAATCCAGCGTTCAGCCGTCCCTGACCACCCCAGTGGTTTTCCCAGAGCAGATGCCCTTCCAGAATCTTGCGCTGCGTGGCCTCTGGACGATTCCAGTCGTGATCGCCCTGTGCGAAATACCAGGTCCGGTGATAAGCCATCTCGGCGATCCAGGAACCCAGTAATTGCTTCCACCCGACATTAATACGGGCGTGTTCAGGATCGAACAGATTCCCGTTTTCGTCCGAGGTCAGGGCGGCACCGGCATACCAGAGCGTATCCAGCCAGGGCCGGTGAACCAGCGTATCGGCCAGCACCAGTCCGCGCCGGTGAAAATATTTGTATTCGCTCAGAACGTCCGGGTCGACAAAACCTGGCATATAGTCATAGCCCGATTGTTGGTGCAGATTGCGATAAAAGAAACCGAGCGAGGGTTGATGCCGGGTTTTTGGACCCAGATCGCGGGTCTGCGTGATTTGACCGCGCACCGTCGAATTCCAGGCCCAGTCTACGGATTCTTGTGCGTAACCTTCCCAACCCAGTCGAAAAGAGATTCCCGGCCAGTCGGTGTCGTGACGCCAAAAGCCGCGCAGACCAATCGTGGGGCTGCCGCGCTGGTGTAGCCGGTACAGGGCGTCTACCTGGTAATAATCGTTGTCCCAGGGTGCAAACAGTCGCCAGCTTCCCAGGGCTTCCAGATACTCATCGGCCGTTGAACTGTCGCCGGATTCATCGGCTGGCGGGGTGGCGCGGGCCAAGGTGACGCCCAGCGACCAGGTTCCCGACGGCTGACTACCCAGGGCGTATCGGTCGATGGTGGCCATCGCCACGGGTTCCGGCAGCACGGACACAGTGACCGGTGCCGATGGCGGGGGCGTCACCGTCAAGGTTGTCACTCGTGGCGGCGTAGGCTCACGCGGGGTATCCAGCACCACCTGGCGATGGATGCGGAACAGCCTTGCGGTTTGCTCACGGTCGGGTTTCAATTCCAGTTCGTGCAGGCCAGGGCCAAAGTAACGATAGCGGCTGTCCAGGGTGTCCCCCTGCGCTTCGTCGATCCGCAGCCAGGCCGGACCGGCCACCCGCAGGCGCAGCGGTTCGGCAGCGGTGGCGACCTGGAAACGTCGTTTAAGATCACCCGTCACCGGCTGGGCAACGCCATTGCGCAACTCGCTGACGCGCACCCGCAAAAACTGGTTGGCCAAGGGGTTGACGATCCCCAGCCGCAAGACGTGCTGCCCGGGCGGCGTATCGACGATGAGCGACCGGGCCGGGGCAGAAGGCGGGAGCGTGAATTGCTGTTCCGGCTGGTCGTCCATTTGTCGCCAGACGGTCAACGGTTCCTGGGGTAAATAACGCACGTCCATGGCGCGCAATTCGATGCGCAGGCGACTTGGCGCAGCATTGGCGATCAGCAGGCCCAGTTGTTCATCACCCGAGAGCACTTGTTCATCGCGGGCGGTGGGGGGAGCCAGCGCCTTGCGCACCCGCAACATCGGCGTTTCCGGTTGCCAGCCCTGCACTTCCAGATCATGCAGTCCAGCGCTTTGTGTAAGGGTGGTAACCACTTCCCATTCCGCCCGGATGCGTAATCGCCGCATCAGCGCCTCCACGCCGGGCACGCCGGGCTGGGCGGCAACCCATTGTTCGGCTTCCGGCAATCGTTGCGCCAGTTGATCTGGCGCATGTTCCACATCCCAGAGCAGTGCAATCAGCCGGTTGCGTAATAGCTGATCCGGCGGCACCGGGGACTCCGGCCAGACCCGTCCTGGCGGTTCGAGCGCGGTTAACCGCATCAGCGTCGCCTCGATGGCTTCCTGATCCACCGGCCAGGGTGGCCTGACCGGCAGCGGCCGGGATGCCAGTTGGCAATCAGCGATAACTCGTACTGACTGACTGGGCGTCATCCCTGGTTGACGATGGGCACCCATCGCGGCGGCAGCGGCGGTCAATGGCGTTAATTCCGGCAGAACCCGCAACGGAAGTTCAGGTTGCCAACTTTGTACCCGCGTCAGCAAAGGTTGTTGATCGCCGGTGATCTGAATTCGATGCAACCCGGCACCCACTGTGTAATCCAGCGTCATCTCCCGGCCTGGCGCCGCGTCAGTCCCGACCATGGTTAAACCTTGGGCCGGACGGTCAGCAGTGATCGGGAGTCGCTCCACATGCGGGCCGTCCCGCACGATCAGCCAATCATTGACAGGCGGTGTCTCCTGCGTGGTGCCTGATGGATGGATCAGCCGAGCGTTGATCCGCAGGCGGACCGGCCCATAGACAGCCATTTGTAGTGGGCGATCGACATGGGCGCGATAGGTCTGTGCATAGAGATGGCGTTCCTGAGCGTACAGCAGGACAGCGCCAGCGTGATCTTCGATAAGATGGTCAGCCGCCTGCCAGATATGTGGACCAGGATGGTGAATCCGCCACTGGTTCCAGTCGGTGACAGCGCGTTCCCGGGTTGCCGCGTTGTCATCGGCAAGACGGGCGCGAATCGCTAAACCCTGCTCCAGGGTCTCAATGAGCGCCTGACCGGCAGAGCCGGCCTCCCGCCAAAGTTTGAGCGCTACCGGGTCATTACCCTGCTGGTGGGCGCGATGTCCTCGCCAGAGGGCGCGTTGCACGGCATCGGGTAATCGTTCCACCGCTAGGTCGAAGACCCGCAGCCAACCCAGGGTATGGGCAGCGCGAGCCAGGTCAGCGGCAGGCCATTCAGCGGGTGGTAGAGCCAGAGCCACCATTAATGCGAATTCCGGTTCATTCTGCTCCAGCAGCAGACTGATCCATTGACGCCAATGGGCAGGTTGCGGATAGCGGGCTGCTGCCAGCGTGGTCAGATTCATTAATGCGCCTTCATCGCCAACTGCCCGGTAACGCTGCGTCAGTTCGCTGAAAACCTGTTCACGGATGGCCGCATCGGTTTCATACAGGAAGGTTCCGCGCAGCAGCAATTCAGCCATGAATTCCTCACCGAGCTGGTCGAGCGCCCGCGTCTGTCCGGCCAGCGCCTCAGCCCGTATCTGCACGTTTGATGAGCGGGTCAGTTCACTCCACTGTGCCATCGCGGGCAGGAGTTCGCCAATGTCCTCCAGTCGGCGCGCTTTAGCGATGGCGACTGTGGAATTGCCCGGGACGGTTTCGGGAGCAGTAGCCGCCAGCGCAGTCATCAGTTGATGGGTCTGCCCGTTTAGCCAGCGGCGCAGTGGCTGCCAGTAATTGTCCAGTTCGCGCCGGGCGTCGCGGGTACTGTCGAAACTGACGCCAGTGGCGGTGGGCGGATCCGGGTATTTCTGGTTAGCGAAGGCGTCGCGTAACCATGCCTGGAACTGCTTTTGTACAGCGTCGGGTCCCAGACGTCGCGCCACGTCCAGATATTCGCTTTCCGACAGGGCGTAAGGACGACTGGTCCGATAGTGCATTGCCACTGCCAACGGGCGGATTGCTCCGCCAAGGCGGATGCGTCGTATGCCAGTGGGCAGCGGGATTTCCACCCGCGCCGTTTGCATCAGCGGCCCTGGCGTTCGCAATGCCGCGAAAGGTGCATTTAAAGTATTCGCTGCTGGCTGACCGTGTCGCTCACTGAGCAACATCACCGCCGTTTCCCCGGTGCCCGGCAGGAAGAGGGACTCTGCCAGTTCCGGCATCGCGACGCGCAGTGGCAAGGGTGGCTGGTCATCGTAGCGCAGCCAGAAGGTCACAGTTTCGTTCAGACTGGCAGGGTCTACGGCGATTCGCAGTAGCGACGGTTCATCACGTTCCGGCAGGTGATAGTCCAGTTCACCCTCGGCTGGTAACTCGGTGAAATAGCCACTGGGCAACACATCCAGCAAAGTTTCGCTAAACCGTTCCGCTACCGTCCGTTCACGGAGCTGAGCGTCCGGGGCTAACAAGGCATGATCGCGCAACCAGGCGAAACGCTGGGGCATCGTGGTCGGTTTGTTCGCAGGCAGCAGATGGCGATAGAAGGTAAACATCCCGGCTACATCGCGAGCCTGGCCGGTCAGCGCCGGTTCCTCGCGATGGGCGAGCGCTGCTTGCCGCAAGGTCATGGCCGCAACCAGGCCACCGTTGCCGTAATGATTGTCACGCGCCAGCCGCAGTACCGTGCGTTCCTGCTCAGCCAGCGTCATTGAATCCAGGGGGCGAGCCAGTTCCACTTGGGTCAAATCCCAGAGGGAACCGTGTCTAACCGGATACCGGACACGGGCTTCGGCGGCGGTCCATGGCGGGGCGTTCAGTTCCGGCACCAGATAGTCGGGATCGGCCTGGGCCAGCAGCCGCGCATACAGCGGTTGAGTCGCCGCCAGGGTCAATTCATGCTTCCCTTTCGGGATGTCCAGGTACCCGATTTCCAGACGACCGAGAGTCTCCGCGCACCCATTGACCCAGATCGCTTGCCGCATTTCCGCGCCGACCACAAAATCCAGCGCCTGCCAGGGACGCCCATCGAGGTAGGCATAAATCCGATAGGCTTGCCGAGTTTCGACTTCGGGCAGTGGGTAGCGCAGACGGTTCTCCAGGGCCAGACGCACCGGGCCGCTCACGGAGACGCGCAAGGCGGGTTGCGCTTGCAACGGCCAGAACGGTTGGGCAGTAGCGACTTCGCTGGAGCGCAATGACCCTGTGGCGCTGGCGGATTCGTCCGGTTCGATAAGCTGGCGATACGGCGCGATGGTTGCCAGCGCCTCACGTCGTGAGATGAAGAGTCCGACCTCAAGCGCTCCAGAAGCTTGGGCTGACCGGCTGACGCGCACGAGACGTTCATCCGGCCAGGTTGGCGGCAGGATCAACGACTGACCGCGCACGGATGGATACGTCGGCGTTTCGACATACAGTCCAGAGCCATCCGACCTGGCAAATTCCAGATCCCCCAGCGCGAGGCGTCCCGCCGGACGATAGACCCGCAATGCCTCGCTGGCCGGTATCCAGACCGTCACGCTGTCGCCAGGCGCGAGCGTCACCAGACTCATTCCGGTTTCCGGAGCCTCCGCGACCTGCGTTTGGTCTGCGTCTTCCCGGAAGGACGCCTGCCAGTGTTCGACCCCGGTGTGAATCGGACGAACGCCAGCGACCCATTGCGGCTCCGCTTCAACGTTATCCCAGCGCAACGGTAGCGGATACTGTGCCAGCAGATCGATCTGAACCTGATCGACGCCAGCAAAGGCTGATCCCAGAGTCAGGATGACCGCCAGCGCCGAAATTTGCGCCCAGTGCTGCATCAGGGGCGTATTCCCTCCAGGCAGTTACCGAGTTGTTGCCGTAATTCCGTATCAGTGCGCAATTGCTCGCGCAGCGGAGCCGCCAGTTCGATATGTACAAAGCCCATGTTGCCCATTGCCCGCAGGGTTTGACCGATCTGGTTGGTCACGCCGCCTAATTCTTTGACCTGATCAGGATAGAGTAATACCGGTTCGGGCAGCACCGCGCCCAGACAGTGCATGGTCTGTTGGGCAGCCGGTGTTGACGGTTTTTGGCCGGCGCTCACAATCGCGCCCGCCTGGCGGCCGGCATCGGTTTTGCGCTTTTCGTTGGCGAAACCATGCCACTGGAGGATGGCGCGGTTGGGATAAACCCGAGCGACGGCTCGGCTAAAAGCGATGAAACCGCTATCCGGCAGGTGCGCCATATCCGCATTGACCGGGCCATCATCATCGGTCTCATAACTGCGCGGCGCGGTACTCCAGGCACCGGCGGTAAACTGGCCACTCTCGAACAGGCGGAGGGTGATGACACCGGTATGTCGGTCGCTCAAGGCGTGCGGCGCTTGCAGGATCGGGGCAGGATCGGGGGTGACGGCAACCGCATAAAAACCGCGTCCCTGAAGACGGTCGGGTTGCTCCCGGATCACCATAAAGGTTCGGCCCTGCGCCTGGATGCGCTCCCATTGAAAACCCAGGGTCGCCCAGTCTATCGCCAAAGTTGCATCAGTGGGTTGGGCAAAGCTGCGTTGGAACAATCGCTCAATCTGCGCCAGGTCACTGGATGACGGTGGTTGATAAGTTGGGCTTTGACTATCCTGCCAAAGCGCTTCCAAAGACGCTGCCTGGACGAGCGTTGACGCCAGCAGCGCGGTCAGGGAGAGGGTATAGCGCTTGATATTCATCATTTTTTCTCCTCACTGAAAAGTTCGAGTACTGCGGGTTCGCCGGGCATTACCTGGTAAAACAGCAAATAGCCGTGTCCCTTCTCCAAACGCATCCGGACGCGGTAGGAACCAACGGGCAAGTCATCGCCGAGCGGCAGGAAAAAATGCCGTCCGGCGCCGACGGTTTCATGGGACGTTCCCGACACGGGTAAGGGTTGGCGGTGATCGGGTCGAATATCGTAGATCCACTCGCGGGCAGTCAGACGCGCCACCGGTCCCCCTAACGTCAGATTTGGCGTTTCAAGGGTGACCCGCAGGCGGAAACTTTGGCGCTGGTCGGTGGGAGTCCGCAGGATGCCGGTCAAGATCTCCTCGCCGGGTCGGGTTTTGGCGTAGATGAATTCCAGCGCCTGGCGATCATCCAGTCGATAGCCGATGCGCCGTATCAGACTGTCCCCGGTTTCGCCTGCGTAATTGATGAACCAGCGTCCGGGCGGCTGACCGGTTTCGATATGCAGAATATGCGTACCGGTGGACTGGGGCGGCAGGCGAATTTCGCTGTAACGGGTGAGTAAGGTGTCGGCGTAAATGGTTTGGCCATCGATGAGGATACGCGCTGGACCGGGCGTATCGCTATCGCGCAAAACCAGTACGGTGGCGTCAACCGTCTCCCGGCCCGGCAGTCCCGACAACGCCAGCGCGGTTGGCGTTCCCACGGGTAGGGGACGAAAGAGGCTTGGACGCGCCTGTGGACGCAAGGGCAGGTCTGATTCACGCGGACTGAGCAGGTAACGGCCGCGCCAAACCCCTTCCGGATAGTAATCCCGCCAGTCGTAGCGACCCGCCAGGATTTCTGGATCGGGTTGCGGCGGCGGACTCTGTGTCATCATTAACACCGTCTGGCCTTCCCGTAGCAGTTCAGCCGCCGCGACCGGCAACACCGGAAACCAGAACGGCTGCCCCCGGTCTTTGGGAAATCCCGGCAGGTAATCTTCGGGAACCCGGACTCGCCTGGGTAAATTCGAGGGTCGGGTGTAACCGGCTAACAATACCGAGGCCGTTGCGTGCAAGCGAATTTTTGCCACCGGTTTGGGTAATGCGAAAGCATAGCTGGCGGGTTCGGAAACGGGGTCAAAAAAAGCTTTGCGGCTGACCAGCCAGTCATAAACTGACGGCGCGTTAGTAATGTGTAGTTCGCCCTGACGTAAGACCCGCTCCCGATCATCCAGCAGCGCATAGTGAACCGTCGTCGCGGTCATCGGTAATTCCAGGCGGGCGTCCAACCGCCAGAACGTCGGTTGTCCCGCGGCATGGGCCACCCGAAACTCCAGCGTCCGTCCGGAGTCCAGGCGATACAGTCGCTGATAGGTCGATTCTCCGAGCAAATTTAGATGACTGTTGTGTTCCTGGCGCAGACTGGCGCGGATAACGACCGGGCGTTCGGCAATGATCTCTAACAGACCCGGCTCGAAACGGTCAGTCCAGCGCATGGCCTGGTTGCTCAATAACCGTTCGGTTTTCTGAGAAGGCTTTTGGCCATGCCAGATGAGTTGTACGGGCGACAAATCCGGCACTGATACGCCCGGTTCCATCATCGAACCGGCGCTGGCGACCAGTTCGGCGACGTCGATCAGTTCCAGATCGACAGTTCCACCCGGCTCGGGAACCGGTATGATCCCGCGCAAGTCACGGTTGACGTACAAACCGGCCGGCAATACCGGCAGCCGTGGGCTTTCGGCTTCGACATCCAAGACGACATACAACTTCCGGACGTAGTAATCACGACCCAGGACGCCACCCGGCGCGATTGGACTCCAGCGTTGACGCATCAGATTAATCTGTTCAGCCAGACTCAACAGCTCCACGCCGTACACGCTGGCTTTGCCAAGTTGCTCTTGCAGACGTCGGCTCAGGCGCTGCCAGCCATAGACCCCGGTCTGGTCGAACCGGAAGTTCTGGGTGTAAATCCTGACGACTACATCCTTCATATCGGCGGGACGCTGATTCAGGCGCAGGCGCAGGCGGGTTGCACCGGACGCTTCCTGCAGGTTGAGCATGATGGTCTGACTGTTGGCGGGCAGGAAGGGGTCATTCAGGTAAAAAGCCGCTGTCATCGGTTCAGCATCGGGCGACTGATACCAGCGGACTGCCGTTCGTTGATAATAAATTTCTTCCTTGACGATCTGACCCCGACTATTTATTAGTTGTAAAGCGATGTGGTAGACCCAGAACCGGTTGGGCTGGCGCGCCTCAGCAGGTGGCACGGTTGCATTGGTGATGATCTTGAGCCGGTCGTTCTGACTGTTGATGGGAAATTCCAGCCAGTGCCCGTCATCCAGAAGATAAACGGTGTCATCCGCCGCTGTGGTCAGACGTGGATCGACTACCTCACTGTGGCTATCAGGATCAAACAACGTCCAGCCCATCTGAACCATGGGCCAGAGCCGCCAGATGATGCCGCCCAACAGACCCAGTAGCACGCTCAGGCGCAGGAGACGTCCCAGTAGCCGGATCATGGCTCGCCAAAAATCAGCCAACCGGCCTGAGTATCTTTGAATCGATTCATCTGCTCAGCAAGAGGCGGCAGGCTGGCGGCTATGCGCAAATCCGGTTGTCGGGGCGTCAGGTTGGCCACCAGCCGCAAGCGTTGACGCTTGTCGAAAACCAGGAGAAAGGCCATCTGCGTGTCCCGGTCAATGAGACGCTGATAGGTGTAATCAGGCCAGTTGCGCAGTTGTTCCAGGTTGACGATATCGCGCTGTTCCATATAGGCCCTTAACGCGGCCTGCCAGGCGACCGGCGTATCCCCCGGTTCTACGACCAGACCGGCTATTTGTTGGTGCAGATCGCCGTATGTGGTTGGAATATCCAGTGCGTCAAACTGAGCCTGCTGGGTAAAATTCTCGCTTTGTTGGCGATAACCGACTTTGGCTTGCGGCGACAGCCATGCCATACAGAATTCATGTTGTGGCGCCGCCGCCAGATAGCGCGCCTGGGGAATGCCGCCCAACTGAAAGCCTATTGTGTAGGCATCGCCGCCGAGCAACTGGAAAGAGAAACCATCTTCCGCCAATTGCGCCAGCAAGCGCTGACCCAGTGGCCCCAGCAAATCTGGATGCGATAACCCGTTACTCCAGGTGATCAGCATGTCCACAGGCGGCGGCGGTTCTTGATCAGGACGCACTCCATAAGCCCGGATGCTGATGGCCAGCATCGGATGCGATCCCGCCTCGCGAAGTACCACCTGGTTGACGAGCGAAAAAACCGTGCGCGGGTTATCCGGATCCAGTACATCGGCGCTACGATCCGGGTTGGTTTCCGGATGTGCTCCAGCAACCAGCAGCACGTCCGCCTGAAGCTGATCAAACAGCGCCAGGCCATACTCGAAGGTATTGACTTCAGACAGGGGATGGGGGATTTGCACCATAAAATTCTGATTTTGGCCCAGTCGGAACGTATAAGCGCCCCAGTAGCGGGGCGGGCGTAATACGTTCTCGGTGAGCAACACATACTCATGGCCGGTATGCCGGTGCTGATAGCGCAGCAATCGATAACCTATCGCCTCGGCGGCGGCGGCCAGCGCTTGCAGGTTCGCCAAGCCTTCCTCAGTCCAGCCATCCTGGCGATACTCGGTGCGCAGGGTGGCTAACAGAGGCGTCAAAATCTCTTCATCAAAATAAAGCAGTTCTTCCAATCGCGGCGACTGATAGAGATTAGCCCCCCGTTCGGCAATGCGCCCGCGACTGGCCAGCAGCCATTCCTGCAAATAGCCGTCGATGCGTAATTCGCCCACGGTAAGCGGCGCATCCGCCACGCCGCTTACCGTGGCTCGGGCCATGATTTGCCGCAAATCAGCACGATTCAGAAACAACTCGGCAAACCCATCGCGGGTGGATTCCCGTTGCAGGTTGGGCAAGGGGGCTGCTGTCCAGTGCAGTTCCAGGTTACCCGTTAATTGCTTCAGTCGCGCCAGATGCAAGCCTGGCGGCACCGTGCCACGCATCCATAACTGGGTGGTGGGTTGCGCTTCGCCCGCCCGGTAGGCTGCGGCCCAATGCGGAGCGAGCGCCGTAATATTGTCATGGGTATAACTGCGCACTTGCAGAACATCCCGCTGAGCCATGACCTCGTGAAAGACTTGAAACAGCGTCTGCCGATTCGTTAGCACATCCAGCGAGCGATCCGGATTGATGGCGCGGCGCGTTCCAGCCACGGCCAGCGCTCGCCCGCCCAATCGGTCGAAGAGCCAGCCACTGGTGGTCAGAACGCCACGTTCGTCCATCGGCGCCGGTGTTTCGACCAGCAACCGACTGCGCGCTTGAGAATCCAGCACATAAAACCCCCAGCCATTGGCCGGATCCAGTTCCCGCAGATACAGGTAACGCTGTTTGACGATATAGATCTGATAATGCGTTTCCCGCAGTGACTTTGCCGCTATGGTCAGCGCCGTTTCGTCGCGGGTTTCCAGATAAATCCGCAATTGCTCGATACCCGTCCGGAAAGCCAGCAGTTCGCGTGGCAACGGTGGCGGCGCGGTTCCCTGGGTGCGAATCCGGTTGAGTGCGACGTTATCCTCGCTGAGCATTTCTATCAGCAGGCGATCAGTAGATTGCAAAGCTGTCCGGGGTTCTGGCGCTTCTATCCATGGTGGGGTGCTGGGCAACAGCGTCAGGGCGAATCCGGCGAAACTGGCGATTCCGACAGCGATCAGCGAAGTTTGCAGAGTAGCCCGGCTAATGCGGGCGACAATTTCCTTGTTGTGCATCCGCATGGCGACCAGACTGGTGAGCAGATAGCCGAAACCGTAAACATCCGTGATGGTGATAGTGGGCCAGAGAAAGGGCAGCAGCCAGCCTAATACCATCTTGTAAGTAAAACTGACGTTGAAAAACAGCAATAGCTCGCGGGGTCCCTCCAGGTGCAGTCGAGCGAGGAGTGGAATTTTTAATAGCAGACGAACCAGGATGAGGATAATAAAAATCTCGGTGAAGGACGTGATCACCTTAACGGGGTCATACCACTGTAATGCGATCAGCGAAGGAATCATGATGCCATTGAATTCCCAACCATAAAACAGATTCATTCGGGAAGCAATCCAAGCGGTCGTCAACAATATAATATAAGCCTTGGGAGTCGCCAGTAGTGACGCCGCCAGGTCATCGTAGGTATAACTCAGGTTGCCGATGCTGAAATTGGTAAATTCCATTAAGCCATAACGCACGATTAGATAGGTGCATCCCACCGAAGTAAACAAGGGGAGCAGACCCGAAAAAATACCGGTTTTCCAGAAACTGTTGGCGACCAGTGAAACAATGATCAGCCCGAAGCTGTAAAGATGGTTGCGATAGTCAAAGGCTTGCTGGAAGTATTCATTCCAGCGCTCGCCAACCCATGGCCAGATCCAGCCATCGCCGATCAACCGCACGGCAACGCTGATCAGTACCAGCGCAAAAAACCGGTCTCGCCCAAACAGACTACTCCATCCACCCATGCGCGAAAGTCGTTCGGAAAGGGCGTGAACCAGCAGATAAGTGACCACGCCTTCGATGAAGATCACACCGGCTGACAGTGGTTTGATCAGCAGCAATGGCGTCAGGTAACCGGGGGTGACCAGGCCAGACAGGCTCCAGCCAAAGCGGAGCGCGAAAAAGGCCATGACCCAAACCCCAACCCAGACGGTGGTGATGACAGAGCTGGTCAGGCTCTCGGGAAATAACGGTAGCGCCAGCACCGGTCAGGCTCATTCAGCTATTAACAGAATCGTTTCTATTAATAATCCGGGCGATTCGTTCAAATAATTCGGGAATTTGCACCGGTTTGAATACCACATCAGTAGCGCCGGCAGCGCGAATTTGTGTTTCACTATGCTCGCGCTTCATACCCGTTAGCGCCAAAACCGGGATGTCGGGATACTGTTGGTTGCGCCAGGCCAAAAACTGCAAACCGTCCATGACCGGCATCATCATGTCCAGAACAATGAGATCCGGTTTCCAGTCTTTCATGAGTTCGATCGCCTGTTGACCATGTTCAGCAGTGCGCACTATATAACCATAATCTTCTTCGAGAGTAAGCTGGATCAATTGTCGAATAGGTGCATTATCATCGACTAGTAAAATCTGCAGGGAATGGTTTGTCATAATAATATTGGATCTATGGCAGGCAATAATCGTGGCTAAATAAAACAGCGAAGACATAACTTAAAGGATAAGCCAGTACCTAGGTGACTGGTTCCCTCAAGCTGACCAGACCAATTGGCAACTTGCAGAATCGCTACCCGCAGTTTGCCAAACAGAGAGGCTGTATCTTCATTGCCAGTACCGTACAGATAATCATGAAACTGAGCTTCGGGAATGCCAAAGCCCTGATCAGCAAATTGGTAGGTAATCATGCCATTCTCTTCCACAATTGAAATAGACAAGTTAGCACCGATAATAGCATCTTCAATCAGGATTTTCAGAACCGTTTGCAGAATATCCTGCAGGATATCAGGATCAGCCAGCGCCAGACTGGTCAGATTGGAGAGAGTCTCGTTAATCGCCAATCGCCTCTCTCGCAATGATTCTGCTACAACATTCAGTGCGGCCTGTAAGGGTTCAGTCGGTGAAACCGGATAACAACCGATATTATGTAAATCCAGCAAATCGTTTAATAAATAGTTTTGTGCCTGGCCAATCAGGCTAATGGAGTGGTCAATCTGGTCTTCAATGCTTTTCATGTAGTTCAAGGCGATTGGAAAGTCCTTAATATACTTGGCGAGCAGACTGGATGCCAGCAGAATGGCCTGAAAATCATTGTTCAACTGAAAGTAGATACGCTCAACCAGTTTACTTTTCAATTCGCTGAGATTGTGCAGATTAGTGATGTCAATCAGTTCGATCAAAATGCCGCGCAACTGGAACGGGGCAGCGTCATGTGATGCTTCGGTGTCCCCGGATTCCAAAAAAGGCTGATCCGTGCGGACCTTGACCGGTCGGACATGCAGAAGATAATGATGATGAAGATCTCCAGGGAGACTGGCGGGCAGAGTGGTCGCTTCATGAGCGATGAAAAGCTTTTGCAAAATATGCTGGCCTTCGCTGGGGGATAATTTGCACAATTGATTGATGAAATCCAGCGCTGTCATTTCGTAGCCGGGCAGATGCCCCCGCATCATCAGGTTTTCCATGGCCTGGTTGACTTGAATGATCCGGCCGAAGGGGTTATAGAAAATAGCGGCTGTGCCGATGCTATCGAAAATTTGTTTCAGTCCGGTCAGTCTCTGTGTATGTAGCGTCATGATCTGGCGCAGGAGAGTATGTAAATTTTCGCCGCCGGCTAACCGGAGATAACGAAACGCTTGGCGGTTTTTTTCAGCCTGTTGCTGGCCTTGCCATTGTTGGCGATGGTATAGCATCTCTGCAATCTGTTGACTGAAGCCATGGGTGATTGTCGAGAATTCCGGGAAAGCAGCAACTTTTTCCCTGGCGATGCCCATGGCCCAGAAACCTAATAATTCGCCTCCAAAAACCAGGGGCGCCATACATTGACGAATGTGCGGATCTTCTTTGAAGAACAGGCGATGTTCGAGCAGGATGGGACGATTTTCTGAAATAGCATCGCTATAAGGCGAACGGCGATAATCGCGGCGGCGCTCATCAATGTCGTTAAAAGTGCAGTTCAGGGCGATGACTTCTTTGACATGATATTTACCGGGGAAACGCTCGAGGAAAATCAGCCACTCAAGATCCAGCGTTTGCTTGACGAGAGTCACTACTTGAGTCCAGGGTTCTGGCGTGGCGTAGAAACTCGGCAAATTGAGCTTCTCATCAAGACGTCCGGCCAGATCCAGAACCAGGCGGCGCGTGGTGGATTCCTCAATATGGAACTTATAACGGAAGACCAGGATAAACGTTCCAATCTGCGCGATAATAAGCGCGGTTACGGGGGGCCAGACCAGCCACCACAGCGGCAACAGCCAAGCGGTCAGTGCATAAATCCCCGTGGCTGCTCCGGTCAACCACAGTCCAAACTGGTAGTGGCCCAGTTGATATAGAATGACATTAAAGACTGTGACCACCAGTAGCAGTACTAATTGCCATAGCCCCGGTAGTGGATGCAGAGCGCGCTTCTGTAGCAAGGTTTGCAGAGCGAATCCCTGAAACGCCGCCAGTGAAATGCCCTGGTTTTCCCGCAGATCAATGGGCGTGTGCAAGCCAGGTTCGTGGGGCGTCAGCGCTGCGCCGATCACCACACTTTTTCCCTCGACCAACTCTGGAATCAACTCCCTGGCCAGCAAACGATGCAAGGCAATCATTGGCAAATACGCCAGACCGCCACTGAAGTTTACCCAGTACTCCGTTTCCGGAAACGTCCAGTGGCTACCCATCAGCTTTTGAGCCGCCTGCACCTCCAATGAGGGATAGTCCTGATTGTGAATTTGATAATAAGCTTGATGGCGCCGATAAACCCCATGATCGGCGGGTGGGATCGCCACAATGCCAAAGGTAAGCTGGTTTTCGACCGCACGGGCAGCAGTGGGCCAGGGTGTGATTTCCAGTCGGTCGGTTTGTACAGAAATTTTCAGGTATCGGCCAAAGATCAGGCGGTCAAACCGGGCTGCCCGTTCATAGAAACGGCTTGACACTTGTTTGGGGGTAAACGTGAAGATAATTTGGCGGGCACCCAGCGTATCCAGTTGTTCGACGACGTCCAACCATACGGAATCACCTGCAGCAAGTTCATCTTCGCTGGCAGTCATCAATAGCACGGCAGGCGCTTCGGAGAGGCGTAAACCATAGCGCATGATCAGATCGTAAAAGACCGTATCATAGGGATTAAAAACACCTAGAGTGCTAAAACCCCACGTGCTTATTGCAATCAATAAAGTAATCAGGATAGCGGGATATGGAAAATTGTGCATATCAGTCTAGTGGTCTGTCATGCTAGTTTTTATGGGTGTAGGATATGCTAAGCTACGCACTGGGTAAAAAATCAGACGGCTTTATCAACAAATTCAAACGTGATAGACCTCTAGTGGTTGAGGTAATAAACTCTTAAATTGAAGGCCTGATCGATTAACATGAATTTTATCGAATGTGGTTGCAGAAATACGTGAGTCAAACAACGAGAGCTTTTAGTTTGAATAATAATTTTATCGGGCTTGACACCCGCTATCCGGTAATTTCCCGACGACTCACTCGTCGTCACTATCTGGACTCTGCCGCTTCGACCCTGGCCCTGCGCTGCGCCCGGCAGGTTGCCGACGAGTTGCTGGTCCACTATGCCAACACTCACAGTCAGGCGCATTTCCCGGCTCGGATTGTCAACCACGCCTACGACTGGGCGCACCGGCAAGTGCTCAATTTTGTCGGTTCAACGGATACAGCGCGTCATCTGGCCTGCTTTTCCGGGACCGGCAGTACGGCCGGTTTGAACCGATTGGCCCGCATCCTGGCGGCGCAACGTCCCGAGCGGGATATTGTACTGGTTTCGCTAATGGAGCATCACGCTAACGACCTCCCCCACCGCAAGCACGCCGGCCAGGTGATCCACCTTCCGCTGACGGGAACCGCGCCAGCGTTGGGGGGCGTTGATCTGGCCGTGTTGGAACAGTTGCTGAAGCAATATCCAGGCCGGGTCAACTACATCGCTGTATCCGCGGCCAGCAACGTGACGGGCATCATGAATCCCGTGCATGACATCGCGGCACTGGCGCATGCCCACGGAGCCTCGGTTGTCGTGGACGCTTCGCAATTTGTCGCCCACGCGCCGCTGGCCCTCAGCGATACCGGAGCGGCAGAACGGGAATTGGATGCCGTGGTTTTTTCCGGCCACAAGCTGTATGCACCGGGATCGCCGGGCGTGATGGTGGTGCGCCGGGCGTTGCTGGAAGGGCAGGAGCCGGATGAACTGGGCGGCGGCATGGTCGATGAGGTTAGCGTGAGCGATTATCAGGTCACTGACCGCTTTCCTGACCGTGAGGAAGCCGGTACGCCCAACATCCCCGGCGCGGTGCAGCTTGGCGCGGTGTTGAATGTGCTGCAACGTATCGGCATGAAAGAAGTTCATGCAGGGGAGCAACGGTTATTGCGGCGACTGCTTGCGGAATTAACCACCATTCCCGGCGTGCGGGTGTATGGCGATCCCGACCCGGAGCGCACGCCGCGTCTGGGGGTGGTTTCGTTCAATCTGGCCGGTCTGGAGCATGGGCTGGTCGCTGCCGTGTTGAACGATTATCACAACGTCGCGGTTCGCAACGGCTGTTTTTGCGCCCATCCCTACGTTCGCGAGTTGCTCAAGCCAGAGTTGTGGGAGCTGGAGATCGATCCCGACGCGGACGACGCTGAGGCATTAATTGTACCGTGGCGGGGTATGGTGCGGGCCAGTCTCGGCCTGTACTCGACCGATGAAGACATTGATGCGCTGTTGACCGGCGTCCGTGAATTGCAGGCCCATCCTGAACAGTACCGTGTGCACTATCGGATGGGCCGCAATGGAAACTTCCATCATCAAACGTTCACGGTTTCCCCGGAATCGTTATTCGACCCGGAAGCCTTATTGAATCGCTTGTGTCCGGAGGTTAGCCCCTCGCTCAATTGATACCAGTCCACCTGCCGGGTCAGTACCATCGCCAAGGCGAGGAACCCGAACAGCGTCAGCGAACCCGCCAGTAGCGCATAGTCTTCCAGGCTGATCAGCACATAAAGAATGCCGAACACGCCGCTCAGTAGCGCCCCGAACCCCAGTCCCCAGGCGATGCTCTCGAGAACGTGGATCAAGTAATAACTGATTAACGCCACACAACTGACCGTTGCTACCCCGTAGGCCGGTGCAAAGCCGATGTGCTCCGATAGCGACAGTAACAGCAGGTAGAACAGGGTCAGCGCCGCGCCGGTCAGGCCGTATTGCAACGGATGAATCGCCAGTCGCCGCAACACCTCGAACAGGAAGAAGGCGATGAAGCTCAGGCCGATGAACAGTAGGCCGTATTTCATTGCCCGGTCGCTTTGCACATAGCTGTCCGCCGGTTCGACAAACCGCACCCCAATCAAGCCGTTCCCGCTCAACCCCTGATTGCTGCGTAAATAGGCATTTAAATGGTGTTCCATATTGGCGGCCAGTCGCGTGGTCGCCCAGGTCGCAGTGAAACCTTCGGGCGTCACCGTGCGCGCTTCCGGCAGAAACTGACCGAAGAAACTGGGGTGTGGCCAGCCGCCGCGTACCGCAATACGCGTGGCGTCGCCCACCGGCGCGAGGCTGATGGACTGCGTACCGCGTAGATCCAGGGTAAAAGCGAATTCGGTGGACCACGGATTTTGCAGATTGATGCCATTCAGACGGGCCTGAATGCCGTTGGCCATCCGTTCTTCTCCGGTCCCCGGCAGAAAGTCGCTGCGTTGTTCCCCCCAGGTCAATGCGGGCGCTCGCAAAATGCCCCGGGTGTCACTGATGCCGATAATCAGCCGTGGTTCACCGACCACAATCTGCTCGTTCGCGCCGGGCTTGATCGGTTCGCCCTCGGCGGCAAACCGGCCCTTGAACGTCAGGCTGGCGCTGAAGACGA
>JAIFNF010000124.1 GCA_020047885.1 Gammaproteobacteria bacterium
CGCTGATGGGGCCGGGTTCGTTGCTAGCCGATCCGGTGACGGCGGTTTCCCTGTCACTCGGGCTGATGTTTGGCACCGCCGGTCTGCCGCATATCCTGATGCGGTTTTTTACCGTGCCCAATGCCAAAGAAGCGCGTAAGAGCGTGTTCGTCGCCACCTTATGTGTCGGCTTCTTCTTCTGCGCAGTGGCCATCATGGGGTTGACGGCCATCACCATCGTCGGCACGCAGCCACAGTATTTCGAGGGCGGTGTGCTCGGGTCCAAGTTATTGGGCGGCAACAACATGCCCGCTATGCATCTGGCTCATGCGGTCGGCGGCAACATGATGCTGGGCTTCCTGTCCGCCGTGGCCTTTGCGACCATTCTCGCCGTGGTGTCCGGACTGGCGCTGGCCGGCGCTTCGGCGATCTCCCATGACCTCTACGCCAACGTGATCCGCAAGGGGCAGGCGACTGAAGCTGAGGAAGTCCGCATGTCCAAGATCTCCTCGCTGGGACTGGGCGTCATTGCCGTGTTGCTCGGGATTGTGTTTGAAAAGCAGAACGTGGCGTTCATGGTCGGCCTGGCTTTCGGCGTCGCGGCATCCTGTAATTTCCCGGTGCTGATCCTGTCCATGTACTGGAAGGGCTTGACCACCCGCGGCGCGATCTGGGGCAGTGTGATTGGCCTGGTGTCGGCGGTGTTGATCGTGGTGTTCTCGAAGGCGGTCTGGGTCGTGGTGCTCGGTAACGAAAAGCCGTTGTTCCCGTATGAACAGCCCGCGATCTTCTCCATGCCGCTGGCGTTCTTCTTTGCCTGGCTGGGTTCGGTGACGGATAGCAGTGCTCGCGCCACTCAGGAGAAAGCCGCGTTCGAAGATCAGTACGTGCGGGCGCAAACCGGCTTCGGCGCGGCCGGCGCAGCAGCGCACTAACTTCTACCTTTAACCTAATCCTTTCTCACTCCCCACCTCACACTCTCCCTCGCCATGGGGGAGGGTGTCGTAGCCGAACCGTCAGCGTTTCGTTTCCGTAGCGTCCATTCAGTACTTCACTTTCTGGTAAATCTTCTCCGTCGCGGCTCGCGCATCGCCCAGCGTCCGCACCCCTTGCGCCATCAGTAGCGGAATCATCCGCAGGAACACTTCCCCGGTCACCAGCGCATCGCCCAGCGCCGTATGGCGCGCCAGGATCTTCACGCCCAATCGCCCGCAAATCGCTTCCAGGGCATGGGATTCCTGATGAGGGTGCAGCACTTCCGACAGGAGCAGCGTATCCAGTACCGGTTGGGTGAAACGGACGCCGGTTGATGCTTCTTTCAATTGCAGAAAACGCAGGTCAAACGCAGCGTTATGGGCGATCAGTACGGCATCCGCGCAGTATTCATGGAACTGTGGCAACACGATGTCGATGGTCGGCTGGCCGCGCAGCATCTCGTTGGAAATGCCATGAATGGTCTGCGACAGCGGATCAATCGGCCGCTTCGGGTCGATCAGTTGTTCGTAAGTCTCATAGCGCAAGAGGCGGTTGTTGACGATGCGGACTGCGCCGATAGAAATAATCTCATCACCAGCCGTTGGATTCAGGCCAGTCGTCTCGGTATCGAAGATGGTGTACGACAGCTCGGTCAGCGACCGCTGATCAAGTGCCGACGTCTGGCCGGCCTGGTGGAACAGGTCAAAATCGTAGAACTCCGGTCGGCTTTCCCCGGAACGTGCGAGCGCACCGGCTACCGGCTGAGTTGGTTGAGCGAGGGGCAACAGCCAGCGAAACAGCGGTTGTTGCCGCGCCTGGTCCACCATGTACACAATCTCCGCCCCATGGCGTTCGATGACATCGCGGAAGGAGAGTGGACTTTCTTCACCACCGGCGGTCATCGGATCGGTTTCCCAGCCGTACAGGGTGCGTTGCGAAAGGAACGGCTCGGTCCAGAGCATGTCCAGTTGCGCAATCCGGGCATGGCGCTCCAGATGGAACTGCAATTCGCGTACCCCGACTTCGTTGAGCAAGCGGCTGGCGACATAGCTGATCGCCTGCACGAGTGTATAGCTGTCCACCTTGACCCACAGTCCTTCATCCGCCGTTTCCAGCAGCGTGGTGATGCCCAGGCGGTTTTCGATGCGGCGCTGCGCGGCGGCGATCAGGTCTACGCACCGCATTTCTTCCAGCGGCCAGCGGGTTTTCAGGGAATCAGCGTGTTCAGCTATCGTTTGCTCCAATCGCTCGCTCAGACTACAGGTCTCTTCGTGGATGACCTGCAGGAACCGGTCGCGATGGATGATTTCGCAGTCCGGGTAATGCATCAGGGTTTCCACCGCGGCGCGAATATTCGCCAGTGCTGAGCGACTGCCATCGGTGAGCGATTGCAGCAGCATATCGCGGGTCGCGTCCACCTCGAAGGTGCGGGTAATGTTCTCCAGGGTCATGACTAATCCACTGACGACCGGAGGCGATGTTGAGGACAATGGCTGAGTGGCCAGCACCGGTGCCATTTGCACCCGGACAAATTGACCGGCGCGGGTGGTGATGACGAACTGAGCGGTCGGATCCGCTTCCGCACGTTCCAGGCGGCCTTGCACACGCTCCAGCGCGTGATTCAACTGGTTATGATCGATGATGGCCGCGATAGAGCGACCCAAGCCGACCAGGGCAGCGGTTCCCTGGTGGTTTCCGCCGAGGGCTTGGCGGGCGCGTTCGTTATAGAGCAGGATGCGGCCATCGCGGTTGCAGACCAGTACGCCCTGGGATAGCTCGGACATCAGCGCCGCCAGCCGGTTTTTCTCTTCTTCGACCGACGATTTGGCCTGAGCGACCTTGGCTTCCAGATCACGCGCCAGATTTTCGCTGTATTCCGCCAGATCATTGACCGCCTGCGTCAGCGCCCGGATTTCGGCAGGACTGGACGGTTCGAGACGATGGCTGGGATGGGCGCTGAGAATAATGCGGATGCCTTCAACGATTTTCAGCGGACCCTTGACGTACTGTTGCCAGGCGACGGCAAAGGCAATGCCGAGAATGGCCAGCGTCAGCACTTTTAACTCGATCAGCAGCTCCAGTTGCGGGGTCAGCATCGCCAGCAAGTGTTGCTGATTTTCCGGTGCCAAAACGTGGTAGAAGGCGTAGCCGGCAGCACATTCCAGACCCGCGATCAGCGTCAGAAACCCGGTAAGAGATATAATTATTTTGATATTTTCGTTCACAATTTAAAAATCAGCATTTAAAAGCGGGTTAAGTGTGGCGTGTTCTTCATAGTGTAGAACCCAGTGCCGGAAAATTTTTATGAAAACCGGCTTTCTAATCCCTAAATCGCCTGGAAGCGTTTATGGTTATACCGACCCGCTCACTTTTTAGAGGTGAATTCATGAACCAAACTCGATTGCTCTACCCCTTGGGCGTCCTGCTGCTGCTGGGCATTGGCCCACTGGACGCTTTGGCTCGCATCAAACTCACCACCCTGCCGGTGCGGGAACGGGTGCAGATCCATCTCGACCATCCCCAGCTCGCTCTGGTGGAAGAGGAACGCATCGTCCCTCTGGTCAAAGGTGTCAATCAGGTCGATTTCTCCTGGGCGAATACCCGCATTGATCCCGATAGCCTGGTGCTGCGCATTCTCCCGACATCGGGCGATCAGCCACTGGATGCCAAGGTGCTGTCGGTCAGTTATCCACCGAATGAGAACGCCCTGGTCTGGTCGGTTTCGGCCAGCGCCTCGGGTGCGGCGCGCGTGCGTATCAGTTACGCGCTAGGCGGGTTGAGCAAGGATTTCCATTATCGGGCGGTGGCGGGTCGCGATGAGAAAACTCTGGAACTGGCGCAATACCTGCGGGTGAATAACCACGCCAATGAAGCTTATGACCTGGCGCAATTCGAGACCGGGATCGGCGCAGAGTTTGAGAAGCCGCTCGGTTTGAACGAGACCAAGGAAATGGAAATCAACCGCTTCGCCAATATCCCGGTGCATAAGACCTATACCAGCGATCCGGTGAAATTTGGCTATCTCGACCGCGCCCAGGACAAGCTGAATGTGCCGATGCACTACGTCATCAAGAACGCCGGCGGTTCGTTGGGAAAGGCGGCCTTGCCGGAGGGGAAGGCGCGCATTTTCCAAAATGACGGCAAGGGCGGTTCGGCCTTCCTCGGCGAGGATCGTGGCACGTTCACTCCCCCTGACGACGAACTGGAACTCTATCTGGGTCTGGCTCGCGACATCGTGGTCAAGCGCACCATCGACCGCAGCGAGCGGCAGCGCGTCGCGGGCAATCTCTATCGGTACGACGTGACCGTGAAATACGAGATTGAGAATTTCAAGGATGCGCCAGCAACGCTGGACATTGTCGAGAGCGTCCGGTACATCCGCGATCAGCTCAACCGCCATGAGCGCGACCCGGAATGGCGACTCGGTGATGGTACGTTACGCAATCCCGATCCGGAGAAGAGCGACGCCGATAAGCTCCTGTTTCACGTCGATCTACCCGCCCGGCCTGCCGACGGTCCCGCCCCGAAGCAGACACAGACCCTGCGGCTAACCCTGAATAATGAGTGGTGAGCGCCATGACTCTGAACCGATTGGTCTGCTTCCTCTGGCTGCTGCTTCTGCCGCTGGCGCTACCCGCCCGCAACGTCGATCTGGCGACCGTTCCCGAACGGCGCACCGTGCAATTGACCATTTACAACTCCGAAGATTTGACCCTGGTGCGAGAAAGCCGGGTCGTGACCTTCAAAAAGGGCGTCAATCCCCTGCAATTTTCCTGGGCGAATACCCTGATCGATCCGACTTCGGTGGAACTGACTTTCCGGGAACCGAAGACCGGTCTGGAGGTCGCGGACACCACGTTTCCCCACGACAAACCGCAGATGTTGTACTGGAACGTGCAGAGCGATGCTGACCGTGAGGCGACCATCGAGATCAGCTACTTCACCTCCGGCATTTCTTGGGCGGCGGATTATCTGGCTATCGCTGACGCCGATGAAAAGACGCTGCGGCTGGAAAGCTTCGTGCGGGTGAAGAATCTCTCCGGTGAAGATTATGAAAACGCCCAGGTGCGACTGGTAGTCGGCACGATCAATTTGGTGGAGAAAATCGCGGAACTGGCGAAATTGCCGGTCGGGCGACTGAATGAACTCAAACGGGAGGAATACCAGGAATTGCGGCAACGAGCCGGACGCAAGGCGATGGCCCCGCCGCCGGCGCCCATGCTCTCCATGGCCGCCGGCATGGTTGCTGACGCCGCCGAAATGGAAGCGCCCAAGGAAATTATTAAGGAGGGACTGAGCGAGTATTTCATCTACACCATCGAAGGTACGGAGACAGTGCCGACCGGCTGGGCCAAGCGATTGCGCAGCTTTGAGGCCGACGCCGTGCCGATGACCGTGGAATATCGCTACCGACCCCGGGAATATGGTGATCAGTTGACCCGGTTGTATTTGTTGAAAAACGACGCAGCTTCCAAACTGGGTAGTACCCCCTTACCGGATGGGGGAATGCAAATCTTCCGCACGAATGTCGGCGGCGGCCTGAATTATCTGGCGACGCAAGCGCTGAAATATGTCCCGATTGGCGACAAAATTGAATTAAATCTGGGCGCTGACCGGCTGGTGATTTTTGAACAGGTCAAGCAGAAGGTTTATCGCGACAACCTGTGGTTCCAGATCAAGGGCGGTAATCTCTACCGCAAACTGGGCGAGGATGGATTCAAGCTGGAATTGGACAGCCAGGTCGCCGGGTGGGATGAACACACCGTTTACCGGCAGAACATTCGCAATTACAGTCCCAAGCCGATCCATGTGCAGATTCGCCGCCACTATGTGGGTGACATCGTCTTCCGCAGCCCGCTCAATCCCATCCTGCACGATTTCCAGACCGTGCAGTTCGAGGCCGATATTGCTGCCGGTGAAAAAGCCGGGCTGGATTATGCAGTGGTCGCCCGGATGGGCTACAACCAGAAGCAGAATCGAATCGAGTTGCAAAGTGGCGAGGCGGGGCGCTGATGCCTCGACGCGAACCCTCCTCGGCCAGGAGGAGGGGTTGGGATGAATGTGGAAACTGTTGAAGCGGTTGTGATCGGCGCTGGCGTGATCGGATTAGCGATTGCCAGAGCGCTGGCGCTGGCGGGTCGTGAGGTGCTGATTCTGGAAGCAGCGGAGCGATTCGGTACGCAGACCTCGTCACGCAATTCCGAAGTCATTCATGCGGGTCTGTATTACCCGCCCGGTTCGTGGAAAGCCCGTCTGTGCCTGGCCGGCAAGGCACAGCTTTACCGCTATTGCACCGAGCGCGGCATTGCGCATCGCGCCATCGGCAAGGTGCTGGTCGCCTGCGATGCCATGGAATTGTCGATGCTGGCCGCTTACGCCGAACGGGCTGCTGCGAATGGCGTTCCCCTGCAATCACTGACCGCTGCGGAAATTCGGGGTCTGGAACCGGCAGTTCACGCGCTGGCCGGTCTTTATTCGCCCACGACCGGTATTCTGGACAGCCACGGATTCATGCTGGCGCTGCTAGGTGATGCCGAACAGGCAGGAGCAACGCTGGCGACCCGAACACCGGTTATTGGAGGACGCATCACCGCCAGCGGGATGGTGTTGCACACCGGTGGCGAGGCCCCGTGGCGTTTGCAGAGCCGGATCGTGATCAATGCCGCCGGGCTGTTTGCCCAGGACGTAGCGCGGCGCATTACAGGATTTCCATTGGCCTGCATTCCGCCGACCTTTTACGCTAAGGGTCACTATTTCACGCTCAGCGGGCGGACGCCGTTCCAGCATCTGGTCTACCCGATGCCGGATCACGCGGGGCTGGGCATTCACGCGACGCTCGATCTGGGCGGACAGTGCAAGTTTGGCCCGGATGTCAGCGGTTGGCCGACCACTCCGGACTATGCGTTCGAGACCGGGCTGGAGGCCAAATTCTACCGGGCCATCCGGCGTTATTATCCCGATCTGGCGGATGGAACGCTCCAGCCCGGCTATACCGGCCTTCGGCCCAAGATCACCGGGCCGACCGAAGCCGCTGGCGATTTCCTGATCCAGGGGCCAGCAGCGCATGGCGTCCCCGGACTGGTGAACCTGTTTGGCATGGAATCGCCCGGACTGACCGCCGCACTGGCCATCGCGACCGAGGTGGCGGGCTTGACCTCTTCCTCACCTTGAAGGACAGGACTTCTCGCGGAAAACCCGGATGAGCCATCAAGCCCCCTGCGACGACACTACGACACTGCTCGAACAATTACGCCGTAGCCAGGCCTTTCACCAGGGCGGCGTGGCCGGGATAGAGCAGCAATTCAAATGCCTGCAGCGCTGGCAATCGGCGCGACTGGCTCGCACCTATGCCGATGTGCTGAACAGCGCCCGCTACCGGTCTGCGGCTGAATTTTTTCTGGAGGAGCTGTATGGCGACCGGGATTTCCGCCAGCGCGAACAGGATCTCGCCCGTATCGTCCCCATGCTGACCCGGATTTTGCCGGCTGGTGTACTGCACACCACCGCGCTGGCGCTGGAGTTGAACGCTCTGTCCTACGAACTTGATGCCGAGATGACGCGAACGCTGGTTATCGACTTTCGCTTTCAGGAAACACTCGACGAAGCGACATACACCGCTGCCTACCGCCAGTGCGCCCGCTATGAACTGCGCGCTCGTCAGATTGATCTGGTTGAACAACTCGGCCAGGATCTGCAACAAATTGTCCGCAAAAACTTTATCGATGTAGCACTGAAGCTGGCTAAAACGCCAGCGCGGTTGGCGGGCGTCGGGGAGTTGCACCATTTCCTGGAGACCGGCTTTTACGCCTTCCGCCAGATGGGATCTGATGCCGGGACGTTTATCGCCACCATTACCCGCCGTGAACAAGACCTGATGGAACGGATGCGCACCGGCCATCCGCAACCGTTGGCCGGGACGCCGGGCGGTTAAGCCGAACCTAACCGCTCATCCAGTTGCCGGTGAATTTCCTCTTCCAGCCGCGATTTCAATGTGACCAACAGAAAACCCAGCCGCAGACTGATCCGAATCAAGCCGGGTTCCAGGTCGATCTGCCCACTGACCCCGGAGCGTTCAAAACACAGGGAATCCTCCTGCCAGTGATGGCTGATCTCATAGCGCTCAGCCAGTTCACCCACCA
>JAIFNF010000029.1 GCA_020047885.1 Gammaproteobacteria bacterium
GTTGGGGGGAGGGGTCTGAACGCTTACATCACGGTTTCAACTTGCCTAGACTTTAGACTAAAAAAGGTAGTTGCAGTCATTATGATTGTCAACACAACAAGAAATGAAATTTTTATGGCATGGTGCTGAAAAATACACCTCAGAACTTTTGCAAAATCCTTTGCCCCATTATTGAAAAATGCGGTCTTTTGCGGAGAAAAATTGATGACCCTGCGAACTCGCTTGATCGTTGTGTTCACCATGCTGTGCATCGTGGCGGCATTTCTATTGCCTGCCGTACCACAATCTATTGAATACCATCATTTCGCTGATCGGCGCGACTGGTTGGGAATCCACAATTTTCTCGATGTCGTCTCAAATATGGCCTTCCTGATCGTCGGCATCGCCGGGCTGGTCATTGTTTTTGGGGGGCGGGCGCGATTCGAGTTTAAGAGTGAGCGCTGGCCCTACGCGGTGTTTTTCCTTGGCGCACTGCTGACCGCGTTGGGATCCGGTTATTACCACCTTGCCCCAGACAATGAAACGCTGTTCTGGGACCGGCTGCCGATGACCATCGCGTTCATGGGGCTGGTGTCGAGTCAGATTGTGGATCGGATCAACCTGCGGGCGGGGCTGGTATTGCTCATTCCGATGCTGCTGATCGGGGCGGCTTCCGTTATCTACTGGCGGGCCACCGAGCGAGCGGGGACGGGCAATGTGATTCCCTATGGAGTTTTGCAAGGCTACTCCGTGGTTATCGTCCTGCTACTGGCCAGGCTGAGTCCGTCACGCTATACCCGGGGCAACGATCTGTATTGGGTGTTCGGGTGGTATGTACTGAGCAAGATTCTGGAAACGTTCGATGTAGAAGTTCTACATCTGGGCAGTGTGGTCAGCGGTCACACGTTGAAGCACCTTGCGGCGGCCATCGCGGGCTTCACCGTTTGTTACATGTTGATGCACCGGACTCTTAGAGGCTGTCTAAAAGAGGCCGTCGAAAAACGCCTCTGAGTGAATGGTGAGCGGACGTTCTTGGCCACTTTGGGTTCCCGTACTATGGCCAGTCGTTGCCGACGCCGCCTATTCGGATAGGGCGTCGGCAGGCTTTAAAATTGATCGACGATTCGCTTACAGGTCAAGCGGTGTTATCCGGTTGCCATTCAGGCTCACGTTCGCCCTTAGACCTGAGTTCGTCAGCACGAAGCCCACGATGGGCTGCTGTGCGGTCTGGGTGGTGACCCGAGCGTTGGCACCCACCGTCAGCAACGATAGGGAGCCATCGACGCCGGCCGTCCAGCCCTGGCTCGCCTCGAAGCGGTCCAGTGCATCCTGTGTCATAAACAGGATGAACACCGCCTGCGACTGCGTACCCGCCTGAAGTCCGACCGAGGCCTCGGTCATGCGGAAGTAGCCAGTGGACTTGCCGCCCCGCCTTAATGCGCCTTGGCCTTGCGATCCGCCGACGATGAAGCCGGCGGAAATCACCGACGGAAATACTAGTACGCCCCTTGCCGATGCGACGATTTCTGCCGATCCGGGTGCTTCCTGGTACAGACGTGACAGGGCACTGTCGATGGCAGAATCGATGGCCTTGCGCTGCATCGCGGGATCGCCGGAATTTCCGCTGGTGGTGGTGCAACCCGTCGTGAAGAGCGCAAGAGCCGCCAGCGAGAGGCCTGCGGTAACGAAGTTTCGTCTATTCATTGTTTACCCCTTGTGAATTGTTCCATGGAGTGCAGCCGCGAGCTGCAACCGGTTATGAGTTACTTCCTACCCTAAATTTTCCGGTGATTGGATGAGATTCGACGGTCTACCCTGCCCTGTGACCCGCCATTATCACCGGAAAATTTTTTCTGACGCCAACCGTTTGAATAACCGTCATCCTGGCTTAACCCGAATCCAGTCTGGATTCCGCTACGCGGCATTCGGGGAGAGAACTAACCCAGCATCGAAGCCAGGATCCAGACATAGAGTGCTCCGATTGACAATTGCGTCGCCGCGATCGGCAGTCCGATGCGCAGGAATTGCACGAAGCTGACGTGCCGGCCCCGTGAGGCGCAGATGCCGACGGCCACGACATTGGCCGATGCGCCGATCAGCGTGGCGTTGCCACCCAGGGTGCCGCCAAACATCATGGCGACAAATACCGGCAGCGTAGCGTTGGGCCAGTCGGTGAAACCGGGGGCGAGCGCAATCTCCGGAACCGCCTGGGCCGCCACCAGGTAGCCGGTGATCATCACCAGCGCGGCCGCGACCACCGGGATGTTCGCCAGCAAGCTCGACAGGAAGCCGATGCCGACCAGCGACAGGAAGGCCACTGACAGCAAATCGGCTCCGAACCACTGGTAGATCTGGATCGACAGGCCTTGCAGCAATTCGGTCTTGATGAAGGCTCGGACCAGAGTGAAGATGGCGCCGAGAAACACGAGCGTCTTCCAATCCACGTCCCGGATGACCGCGCCAACCGGCTCGACGCGCACGCCGTAGACCACGAGCAGCGCCAGCGCCGCGACGATGATTGCGACCTGGGGCGGGACGATGCGGGTCGGCAAATACTCCCCAACCAGGAACAGGATCACCATGGTCAGGAGCACCAGCAGCGCCAGCGCCAGAAAGCCGGGTCGCTCGATGGTGATCTGCGGACGCTCATCCGGCAGGGTCACCCGCGCTGCCCAGATCTTCGGCAGAAGGAGCGGCAGCAGCGGCACGACCGCCAGCACCGCCAGCAGGCCCCCCAGGCTCACCATGCGCAGATAATCGGTGAACGACAGCCCGATCGCACTGCCGACCAGAAAGGTCGCGGGGTCGCCCACCAGGGTCAACATGCCAGCCGCGTTACTGACGATGGCGGTGATGATCAGCGGTCCGACGAAATCGACCTTGAGCGCCAGGCAAACCCCGACGATGACCGGCGCCACCAGGATGACGGCGGTCGCATTGGGCAACACGGCGCACACCGGCGCAACCAGCGCGACGATCAGCAGCAGGAGTCGCCTGCCGCTACCGCCGGTGGCGCGGAGGAACGCCTCCCCAATCCAGTCGAAGATCCCGGTCTTGCCGATCACTCGCGCCACCACCATGCCGCCGAAGAGTAGGGAAAGCGGGCCGCCGGCGGTGTGGACGATCGGTATCAAATCGCTGCCGTCGAGGACCCCGAACACGATCAGGACGCTGACCCCGAGCAGAGCGGCCACTACCATATCGATCAGGTCGAACGCGATCAGGAGGATCACGGCAACAAAGACGCCGATAGTGAGATAAATCTGAAAGTTGGTCATTAGGGCGTCACTCAGTCAATCGGTGGAGCATAGTGGAGTCCACCCTGGGTCCAGAGCCGGTTGAGGCCGCGCTCGATTTTGAGCGAACTGTCGCGCCCGACATTGCGCTCATATATCTCGCCGTAGTTGCCGACGACCCGCAAAGCCCGTATTCCCCAGCCGGTCTCGATACCCAGCGAGCGGGCGATGATATTCGCCTCCTCGGTAGTCCGCCGCACCAGGGGGTTCCGGTTCTCCGCGAGGATTGTATCCAGATTGCCGCGCGTGACGCCGTATTCCTCCGCGAAAATCAGGACGTTCAGGACCCAGCGGATTACCGTGGCCCACTCCGGATCTCCACCCCAGACGGCGGGACTGAACGGTTCCCTGGAGATGCGTTCGGGCAGGATCACAAAGTCCTGAGCCTCTTTGGGCGCCCGCAGGTGCATGGCGGCCAGTAGACTCGCGTCCGAGGTGTAGGCGCGACAGCGGCCGGCAAACAAGGCTTTCGCGGCTTCGGGAGCCGAGTCGATCACCAACGGTTTCACCGACCAGCCTTTGGTCTCGAAATAGGCAGCGAGGTTGCGCTGGTGCGTCGTTCCCCTTTCCACGCAAATGGTCGCGCCATCGAGCTCGGCGAGGGTCGTAATCTTGGCCGGGACCATGAAGCCCTGACCGTCGTAGAAGAGAATGCCGGGAAACTGCACCTTCAACACCGCCTCGCGGGTGAGGGTCCAGGTGGTGTTGTTCAGCAACAGGTCAATCCGGCGCGTTTGCAGTGCGGGGAAACGGGTCGAGGCGAGCAGCGGCACGAGTTCGACCTTGTCCGGATCACCGAGGACCGCCGCCGCCACCGCACGGCAGAAGTCCACGTCGAACCCGCGCCAGCGTCCGTCGGCGTCCTGCTCGGAGAAGCCTGGAATATCCTCGCTGACCCCGCAGCGCAGTTGCCCGCGGGTCTTCACGCCATTCAGCACCTCGCCGGCCTCGACCTGCGGCAGAACCGCGAGCGCCAGGACCAGCAGGGCGGCACAACAAATCGTCCAGTCGATTTTCATCCAGAGCCTCCGGGAGGGGGTGAGTGTTGACATCGAGAGAGCGTACCCGCGCACCATGATTTTCGGCCAGTTTCGGTTAAAAGGGCGGAGTTGGCATGGCGTCAAGTATAGCCGATCGGACCGCCCAGACCTGCGGCAGAACGCCCGCCTAATGCCGTTCATTGGCGGCGAGGAACTTGCCGACCAGCATGGCGATAAGGATCGTCATGTACAACTGGCCGGAAAGACCGATCAGGATCGCCACGGACCGGGTCAGGTGGGAAACGACTATCACGTCGCCGTAGCCAACGGTCGTCAGGGTAATGAACGACAGATACAAGTAGTCGCCGTATTCCGGTGTGCCGTTGTCGGGAAGCAGGATGCCCACGCTTTCCGCGCCATGGAAGAACCGGTGGACGCCGTTCGCGATGCTGAACAAGGTCGCGCCGAGCACGCCCAGAAGCACATACCCGTTGACCGAACTGAGAATGATGGTCGGCGTCACAACCCGGCTGCGGGCGATGTGGCGGATCATCAGCACCACGATGACCGCCAGCGTGACCGAGGACGTGCCGAAATCGATCAGGGACATCCAATCGGTCTTGATGTAATGATGGATCCACGTGGTTGCGGCCGTCAGGATCGTCAACGGCAGCAGAACCCTCCGGGAGCGTGCGGAAAACTCGAGCGAGTAGATGCCCGAAAAAAAGATCCCGGTGAGCAGCAAGTCGCGGACTAGCGAATTGTCTTGCTGGAACAGTGGGTAAAACAGGATCAGGGTCAGCAGGCAGACCAGCAGGATGATGTTATTGCCGGCGAGACGTTCGGGATGCGTCATGCTGTGGGTTCCGCTTGAATGATTGCTAATGGACATCGGCGGCCTCGACTCGCGGCAGGACCGCGAACGCCGAGACCAGCCTATTTCCTACAGGACTGCCGAAGCATGATTTCGAAAGGGGATCGAACACGCCTTCAGGCCCCATCTACCAGGCGTACAAGGCACCTGCCCCGTAGATCCACTGATTCTTTGATCCCTCCTGCGAGACCAGGGGGCTGTCCGCGGCATCGCCTACGATTCGCGAGTACATAACACCAGCGCCCAGGTGCCACTGTGGACTCAGGTGAAGTACCGCCACCGCCCAGCCGCGCACGTCGCGCACACCACTCCCCGGCGCGTAGATCGGCAGGCCGCTGGCCAGGGCATCGACGGGCGTCACCCCGAAGTATTCGTCCATGTAGTCGCTGCTGCCGTAGGTAAAGGCTGCGCCACCGCCAACGGTCACCATCTTCGCTACTGGCTGCGTCACGTAGGCGTTGAGTCCTCCCGTCCAGCCGTTGTAAACGTCGCTGACGTCGCCCAGCGCCCAGGCGCTCACCCCCGCCATTTTTTGGATCTCCTGCGGATCCCGCCAGACATATCCGCCGAAGAGACCGAGGCTGATGGAGCTGTCGATTTCGTGAACCCGGTTGACAACGGGGTTGTCCACATCCTCCCGGCCGAAACGCCAGAGACCCATCGGACCCAATTGCCAGTTGGGGTCATCGAGCACGTTGACCCGGATCTCGTTGGCCATCAGGCGGACGAAGCGCTCGCCCCCCAGGGACAATCGTCCGAAGGGGGCTGCACCTACGTCGTAATCATCCGACCCGAAGTAATCGGGATACGCGCCCACTCCAAGCCCGATGAAATTGACCCCAGGCAGATCCAGTGGGATCGCCAACTCATCCGCATGGCCTGGCCGGGTCGCCATCACCGCTACGGTGAGTACCGCCGCCGCACGCAGGGACACCTTCATCAATTCGCTGCTTTTTTTCATTTTCGATCCTGAGTGGTTGGAAATTGGAAACGTGGGCGCGAGACCTCATCGTGGAAACAGCAGGGTGATTGTAAGGCGCGCGCCCCAGCCTTCGGGGCCGCCGTCAGAACTCTCTACCCAGTAGTGGACACCCCCGCCGATGCTCACCAGTTGACTCCCGAGCCGCGTCACCTTCGATGTGGACAGGCGGATGGGAATCGTCCACTGTTTGTCGTCCCAATCGTAGGACATCTCGCTTTGTAGCGTGTAGGTCCAGGCGGTCGGTGTCGTATACGAGATAAACGGTTGCAGGAACGTCCTGTTGATGTCGCTGCGATCATCATCCCCCGCGAAGGACCACAGGTGGTTCGTCAACGCACCCACGGTCCAGTGACCCTGCTGCCGTAGAGCCACCGCCGTCGGCCCGGCCGCCCAGCGATCCGCGGTCAGCAGGTCATCGCTACCGGTCGGCAGCAGCAGTACCGGTCCCGCGCCCCAGATCCAGCCGCCAGCGGTCGGCCGCGCCGGGGAGAAGAAGAAGCTTTGCAGGGTATCGCCAAGCCCGAACTGGCTGCCGGAACCGGGAAAGAGGTCATCCTGGTAGACGATCGGCAGGATGGTGCGCGAGATCAGGTTCCAGTCCTCGTTCAGCGAAAACGGGATCACTGGCTGGATATTCAGCGACCACTGCTCGCCGTCGTCGCGCGGCCCGAGGTTCTGGTTGTAGTTGAACTGAAACGGGACGCTGATCAGAGCCGCGACTGGATTGGCGAGTTGCATGGCGAGTTCTTCTTCGTTTTGCTCCGCCGCCAGGGCCAGCCGATGGAAGGCAGAGCTTGCGGCCAGCACGAACGCCACGACGGCGATGACTTTTGCTCTGGACATTTTCACAGTTTCCTTGCTTTGTGGAATAGGTCTGCGCTGATGGTGTGGATGCGACCCGCCATCGGATCGCACCCACGCCAGGCCCGCTATTCCATGACGTGCGGTCGCTCGGCTGCTCTCTATCATCAGTCGCCTGTCAGTCGATGTCGAGATCGATCTGCTGGAGCACCTCGAACGGCTTCGGTGGGTTCGCGGGCTGCTTCGACGCCGTGCCGGGCAGAATCTCGAAGTTCGGCGTGAACGACACGAGGATCGAGCGCAACTGGTCGAACCCGGCCCGGTTGCCGTCGAACTTCGCCTTGCCCGCCTTGATCAGGTCGTCGAACGACACCTGACCCATCATCACCCCGTTGAGGTCCGCACGGTTCACCGTGATCGTGAGATCCGGCTTCGGGACCTGGAAGCCCTTGATGGTGGTGAGCGTTGCGTTGCTCATCTCGACCGCGTACTGCTCGCCGTTGTCCGGCGTGATGAGGTTGACGCTGAACTTCATGCCCTCGGCCTTCTTCGGGTCCATGCTGATGGCGACGAAGTCGAGCCACTGCTCGGTGCTCATCGCCCGCACGACGTCGGGGACGGCGGAGCGCACCGGTACGCCGCCCGGCATCCCGTTGCGCAGCTCGAAGGCACCCTGCAGGAAGGTATTGCGCACGCTGGTGCTCTCGGCCTGGTAGCCGAGCTGCTCGAAGGTGTCGGCCAGCAGCCGTCGTCCGGCCTGATTGTGCGGCTCGGCGAACAGCAGCTTGTTGAGGATCTCGGTGGCGTAGAGATAGGCTCCCTCGTTGTAGAGCTGCTGCCCGCGTGCGAGGATCTTCTCGGCACCGCCCATCATCTCGACATAGAGCGGCGCGGAGTCCGAAGGTGACAGCGGGATCAGGTTCGTCGGATTGCCGTCGAAGTGCCCGATGAACCGGTTGACAACGCCGCGCACGTTGTTTTGCACATCGCCGTGATAGCTGCGCGCTGCCCAGTCCTGCTGCAGGCTCTTCGGCACCGCATAGACGTTCTGGATCTCGTTGATGGTCACGCCCTGGTTCACATAGTGCAGCGTCTGGTTGTTGAGGTTGGCGTAGACGTCGCGCTGTGTCCGAAGCACTTCCTTGATGCGCTCGTTGCCCCAGCGCGGCCACCGAACTTGTAGAGCGCCTCGTTGATCTCCTTCGACCAGTTCAATGCATTGCGCACCGCGGCACCGCGGGTCGTGTAGATGTTGTGGATCGTGCCGGTGATAATTTCGGAGGACCAGAACGCCTTGAATTGGGGGAAGTAGGTGTTCATCTCGACCGGCGCCTCGGTGTCCGGCGCGTTTTGGAACACCATCTTCACGCCGTCGAGCGTGATCTCCTCGAATTCCTTGCTGATGAGCCGATTCGGGGCGATCAGGCCGGCGGCGCCGGCGGCGACGTTCTTGCCGATCGACTGGTCGACGTGCCCGTGCGGATCACGCTCCAGCAGCACGGCATACTGCCACTGCATGCGGCGGTTCATCGCGGTACCCGCCATGACGTTCTCAGAAATCGCGGCATTCATGAACCCCGAAGGCGCAATCAGCATGACCTTGCCGCTGGCAACATCGGCCTCGTCCACGACGCCACGCACGCCGCCGAAGTGGTCGCCATGCGAGTGCGAATACACGACGCCGACCACCGGCCGCTTGCCGAGCTTCTCGTTGATGAACTCCAGAGCTGCCCGTGCCGTCTCCCTGGCGGTCAGCGGATCGAAGACGATCCAGCCGGTATCGCCCTTGATGAAGCTGATGTTAGCCAGGTCATAGCCACGCACCTGGTAGATGCGGCCGGGGACGACTTCATAAAGACCGTAAGCCATGTTGAGTATGGCCTGCCGCTGTAGCGAGGGATTGATGCTCTCGAAGTCCTTGCCGTCCAGCAGCCATTGGTAACTGCCCATGTCCCAGGCGACGTGTCCGGCGTCCGCCATGATCTGTTTATAAGATGGCTCAGCGATGAAACCCTTCTTGGCCTCCTCGAAGTCGCGTCGATCCTCGAACGGCAGCGTAACCTTCAGGCGATCGCGCACCTCGATCGTGAACTTGGAAGGCGCCCTGCCCAGTGGATCGAAATGCTCCGGATCGATCGGCTTGGCATCGGCCGGAGCCTTCGCCGCCTGCGGCGTGGCCTCGGTCTGCGCTGGCTTGGCCGCGACCAGTTCGGCGGGCAGCACGTAGGGGATACCGGCCCACAGCCGCACGGCCGAGTCCAGCTTCACTGCCGCCGGGTCTGCCCAGACGTAACCGAAACGATCATCGAACCATTGCCGGTTGGCGAACAGGATCTTGGCAACACAGTCAGCCATCGAGACGTTGACGCCGGACTGGCGGATGGATGCGCACAGGGTCGAAAGGTTCTCACCCCGGTTCAGGGTAAAGGTGGGCTGGGGTGTAGCGTTGGCAGGCGTTTCGGCACCTACTGCCAGACCCGCTACCGATGTGGCGGCAAGAAAGGTGATGGTGATCGGGAAGCGAGTTGTCATCAGATTACCTTATTGGTTTGGTGGTTTTGGTTGGGTGGTTTTGGTTGGGTGGTTTTGGTTGGGTAGTTAGGGTCAAAGCGGGCGGTTTCATCACGGTAGCGTCGCTGTCACGGCGGCGTACCCATCAGAACCGCACCGTGAAGCCGAGCAATGGGCCGTTCAAGTCGACCTCGACATCGCGCCCGTTGATCGTCTTCTCGATGACAACATAGCGCCAGCCGCCCTGGACCGACCAGCGCTCGTTGAACTGGTAGCCGAGGCTCCCGAAGATCTGCCAGGTCAAGTCGGAGCCGGCCCGGAAGCCGCCGACGTCGGCCAGGGCCGTCGCGAACCAGCGGTCAGTGATGGCGAAGCGCACGCGCCCGCCGATCAGCGGATCAACCCAAGTCTCGCTCATGCCAAAGCTCTGGCCGCCGAGCAGGCCGGGCGAGAGCGATACATTGAGGTTCACGGAATTGACCCGGAGGCCAGCCATCAGGTCGACAGCCACCTGGTCGTTCTCAAGGACCCGGTAGCCGGCATAACCACTCAGCAGCTTCGCTTCAGTTTCGAACTCCGCTCGCGAAAAGAGCAGGCCGAGCGGGGTAGCGCGGCTTTGGGAAAGGTTGGCGTAGAACAGGTCGGCGATCAGGCTCCAGCGACCGTTGCGGGCTTCGAACACGCCCATGAAGGCCAGATCGAGATCAGAGAGGA
>JAIFNF010000142.1 GCA_020047885.1 Gammaproteobacteria bacterium
CTTGCTGAATTCAGTCAATAAGACAGGAACCTGACATGGGCAAGAATGTAATCGTCATCGGCGCGCAATGGGGCGACGAGGGCAAGGGTAAGGTGGTGGATCTGCTGACCGATCGTGTTGCGGCGGTGGTGCGCTTTCAGGGCGGCCATAATGCCGGGCATACGCTGGTTATCAAGGGTCAGAAGACCGTGCTGCATCTGATTCCCTCCGGTATTTTGCGCGAAGGTGTGGCCTGCCTGATCGGGAATGGCGTGGTGCTGTCGCCGACGGCGTTGCTGACCGAGATGGATCGATTGGAGCAGCAGGGCGTAGCGGTGCAGGCGCGGTTGCGGATCAGTGAGGCTTGTGCGCTGATTCTGCCTTATCACGTCGCGCTGGATCAGGCGCGAGAGAAAGCGCGTGGCGACCGGGCGATTGGCACGACCGGGCGTGGCATCGGTCCCGCTTACGAGGACAAGGTGGCGCGGCGAGCGGTGCGACTGGGCGATCTCTTTCACCGGGAGCGGTTCGCCGCCAAGCTGGGCGAGGCGCTGGATTTCCACAATTTTGTGTTGCAACGCTACTTTCAGACTGACCCGGTCGATTTCCAGAAGGTGCTGGATGAGACCCTGGTGATGGCGGAGCGACTGCGACCGATGGCGGCGGATGTGACCGCGTTGCTGGATGTCTACCGGCGGCGTGGCGACAACATGCTGTTTGAAGGGGCGCAGGGGGCCATGCTGGATATTGACCATGGCACCTATCCCTATGTGACCTCTTCCAACACGACAGCGGGCGGTGCGGCGACCGGGACGGGATTGGGACCGCGTTATCTGGATTATGTGCTGGGGATTACCAAGGCGTACACCACCCGGGTCGGCGGCGGGCCGTTTCCCACCGAGTTGTTTGACGAAACCGGCGAGTATCTAGCCGAGCGCGGGCATGAGTTTGGTTCGACCACCGGGCGGCGGCGGCGTTGTGGTTGGTTTGATGCGGTGGCGTTGCGTCGCTCCATTTTGAACAACAGCGTGTCGGGACTGTGTGTGACCAAGCTGGATGTGCTGGATGGTCTGCAGCAGATTCGGATTTGCGTCGGCTATCAGCGTGGGGGGGAACGGCTGGACAGTGCGCCGCTGGGTGCGGAAGCGTTGGCGTCTTGCGAGCCGGTTTATGAGGAGTTGCCCGGTTGGCAGGAATCGACGGTGGGTGTGCAGCGGTATGAAGATTTACCCGCGAATGCCCAGGCGTATCTGCAGCGGATGGAGGAATTAGCCGATGCGCCGATTGATCTGATTTCCACTGGGCCGGATCGAGTCGATACCATCATGTTGCGCGATCCTTATACGCAGAACCTGATGAGTTTTTAAGATGATTTTTTTGAAATGGTGATTCCTGAATATACTTGGCACTGCCATAAACTGAACGTTGTGATCCGCAGATGAACGCAGATCAAAACCAGCGAAGACGCTGGGCGACCTTGGCGTCTTGGCGGTTCAAAAGGTCAAGTTATGACGGTAGGCAGTATATTTCGGGTTTTCCCTCTTTAATAAAGTGGGTAGGGGGATTTCCCGGCAACACGATATGATGAGTAGATCCGAACAGGTTGCTATTGCTGTTTTTTGGCTTACGGCGATTGTATTTATTGCTAGTTCTGCATATCTAGAACTTATGCATTGACAAGTATTGTATAAGGTGATTTGAAAAAACAAACTATGAACCATGAGTATTTACGTCAATGAGAGAAATAACTCGTCCACCTACGGCCCGTTGTACTTTAGCTACTTATGTATCTTTTATATTGAGTACTCCCCACTCACCGACCTGTTGTGGCTTGGGGGCTGTAATCAATATCAGTCATGACAGCGTCAATCGATTTTTACTCCGTGAAGACTATACACCTCGTGATTTATTCAATGAAATCTGCACTGATCTCAATTTAAAAGGCGGTACCGTCAGCGTCGGTGATTCCGTGTTAGATAAACCGTATAGCCATCTCATCGCCTTTGTCGGCCATTTTTGGTCAGGAAAACATTATCGTGTCGTTAAAGGCATCAATCTCATTACTTTATATTACACCGACCCGCACGGCCACCATCAACCGGTCAATTACCGGATTTACGATAAAACCGAAAACAAGACTAAAAACGATTATTTTCAAGAGATGCTGGTGGAAGTGTTGGCGTGGGGTCTGGAACCCGCTTAGGTGACTGGTGATAGTTGGTGCAGTAGCTTGGAAAATCTCAAAATAATTAAAAACCATCATCAGGGATTTCTCTTTGCGCTGGAAAGTAACCGTTTGGTTTCGACTGAAAAGGCCAATGGTCATAGATTCAGCAGCTCACGATCCCCGAAGACGGCTTGTGCGTGTACTTACGTGGATTCGGTACCGTTAAGGTATTTCGGAAGTGGTTGAAAGACACACCACGCCATTATGCCTTGTATCAATCCAATGACGAAGCATGGGCGACTTTTGACCGTGTGGCGTTTCGCAACCTCCATGACCCGCACTGGCAAATCGAGCAGTATCATCGAACCCTTAAACAAGTTTGCCATATTGAGCA
Source organism: Gammaproteobacteria bacterium (assembly GCA_020047885.1). The sequence goes on from JAIFNF010000142.1 coordinate 2,541, forward strand.
TTTTCAGGTCCGGCAACCTACCGCGGTTCGCAATCATGTGTTCGCCGCGATCTGTGGCTATGTGCAATTGCAGCGCTTGCGGGTCAATGACGTGATTCGTAACTGTTATCAGTTAAAACGTGAGTTGTTTAATGAGGTCATTGCGGCATTCATTGACACGTTCACCCCTCGCTTGGAGCACCTCAGTCCACAATTTCCATCTCCTGTCAATGCGTAAGTTCTAATATCTTGGAATCAATGGTTATCAATGATTTCCGTCAAGCGGATGTTTATGGCAATATTCTTGGTATTTTTGGAAAAAAGAATTTTATCTGTCAGCCTTGGGTAAATCCAGCACCTCCCGCAGCAAGGGCAGATGAAGTCGGACACAATCCATACCGGCGGTCATCGCCTCTGCCGCACGATCGAAGTCCATCAGCCCCAAATGCGCGAGACGGGGAGCCAGCACCACATCCGGCGGGTCGCCCGCCATGCGTGCCCGGGTGATGCGATCCTGCATGATGTGGATAGAACCGGCCATGACATCGAACAGGCCAGGCGGTTCGTCATCTTCAGTGGATTCCGATTCCAGCGCCGGGTCAGCCATATCTGCGTGATTCCCGGACAGCGCCTGCCAACCGCTGATTAAGCGCCCCAGCAGCGGATTCTTCACAAAATGACGTGACGGTCGCCCACTGAAATGCCGACCGACAATATCGCCATTGAGATTGACGGCAATCACGCGATCCGCGCCCAGCGCGCGGCACAACGAGACCGGCAACGGGTCTACCAATCCGCCATCCACCAGCCAGCGACCCTGATAACGTACTGGACTAAACAAACCGGGCAGAGCGATAGAGGCGCGCACCGCCGCCAGCAGCGAACCTTGCTGGAACCAGACTTCACGTCCGGTATGCAGATCCGTAGCGACGGCACCGAAGGGCTTGGGCAACGTCTCAATCGGCACATCCGCCACCCGCTCGCGGAAGGCGTGCATCAATCGCTCACCTTCGACGCCGCCAATCCGCAGATCCATATAGCGAATGATCTCCCACCAGTCGATCCCGGTCACCCAATCTTCCAGCGGATCCAGCCGGTCACTGGCACAGGCCGCGCCCACCAGTGCGCCAATCGAGGTACCGGCGACCACATCCGGCACAATCCCCGCCTGTTCCAACGCCCGCAGGATGCCGATATGCGCCCAGCCCCGCGCCGAGCCGCTGCCCAACGCAATACCCAGACGGGGTGAACTCACGCTCATGATGATTCTCCTTGCTGAAAGGTGAACGATAACCGCTCCCGCAACCGGGGCAGCAATTCCACCAGATTACAAGGCCGAATGCGCGCGTCCAGTTGCGCCTGCAGAATTCGATCCCACCCCGTCCGGCAGGCTCCGGTGGAACCCGGCAGGCAGAAAATAAAGGTCGCATTCGCCAGCCCGCCCAGCGCCCGCGATTGCAGCGTCGAGGCTCCAATCTCCTCCCAGGACAGCATCCGGAACAACTCGCCGAAGCCGTCGATTTCCTTGTCAAACAACGGCCGCACCGCCTCCGGTGTACTGTCACGGCCGGTCATGCCGGTGCCGCCGGTGGTTAGCACAATCTGCACGGCCGGATCGGCAATCCAGCGCGAGAGGATGGCGCGGATTTGATAGATGTCGTCGGGAACCATGGCCCGCTCCGCCAGTTGATGACCGGCTCCAGTCAGCCTCTCGATCAATGTCTGCCCGGACGCATCATCCGCCAGGGTGCGCGTATCCGACACCGTTAGCACGGCAATATTCAGCGCTTGAAATTCACGTTCGTTCATTGAGACCCTCACCCCAACCCCTCTCTCCCATCAGCGGGCGAGGAGCGTCAATCGTCAGGAAAAACCGGTCGGAACGCTTGAAATTCGCCCCGCCCGCCCTATTTAAGTTGGTAACACACCCACTTCCATGAGGCTACGTCCATGAACCCGAACCGTTATGAACCCTGGCGTCAGATGCACACCTTGCGCAAAGAGCTGGATCGGTTGTTTGAACCCTATGGGGCGGCCAGTGACGATCAATCCAGCGCCGCGACCTGTGACTGGATTCCCCCGGTCGATATCAAGGAGGAACAGGAACGCTATGTGATGCGTGCCGATATTCCCGGCGTCGATCCCAAGGACATTGAGATTATCGCCGAAAATGGCGTGTTGACCATCCGTGGCAACCGTCCGGGCGAAACCCGGGAAAACCGCACCGGCTACAGCCGGGTCGAGCGGCCCTGCGGCGTGTTCTATCGGCGGTTCAGCTTGCCGGATACCGCTGATCTGGTGAACATTGTCGCTCGCAGCACGCATGGCGTTCTGGAAATCGGCATTCCCAAGCTGACCCATACGCTGTCGCGAACCATCAAAGTCCAAAGCTGATCCGCTTAAAGTTCCCCCCTTGAAAAAGGGGGGCTAGGGGGGATTTCCCTCCCGCCCTGTCCCGAAGCCCGGAGCCTGCATGAAATACAAGGATTATTACCAAATTCTCGGCGTAGGCCGCGACGCCTCGGAAGAGGCCATCAAGAAAGCCTACCGGCGGCTGGCGCGGAAATATCATCCCGATGTCAGCAAGGAATCGGGTGCTGAGGAACGGTTCAAGGAGGTCTCGGAGGCCTATGAGGTGCTACGCGATGCGGAAAAACGCGCTGCTTACGACCAATTGGGTCGTAACTGGCAAGCCGGTCAGGACTTCCGTCCGCCGCCCGGCTGGCAGGGCGGTTCACGACCCCATCCGGGCATGGGCGGGTTCAGCGGCAGCGATTTCAGCGATTTCTTTGAATCACTGTTCGGCAGAGCCGGGACACCTGGCGGATTCGCGGGTGCGAGCGGCAGAAGCGGTCGAAGCGGCGGCTTCGCTACGGCCGGTCAGGATCAAACCGTGGCTATGGACATTAGTTTGGAGGAAGCCTATCAGGGCGGTAGCCGCGCTGTGCAATTGCAAACCCCAGAACGCGAGGCCAGCGGGCGCGTGGTGAACCGGACGCGCACCCTGAACGTCAAAATCCCCGCGGGCGTCGCCAATGGGCAGAAAATCCGCTTGAGCGGCCAGGGCAGCCCTGGAATGGGTGGTGGTTCCAGTGGCGATCTCTATCTGGAAGTGTCGATTAAACCACATCATCTTTATAAAATCCGGGGGCGCGACATTACTCTGGAACTGCCACTGGCCCCCTGGGAAGCCGCACTGGGTTGCAAGCTGGAAGCACCCACACTAGGTGGTGCGGTCACGTTGAATATTCCGGCCAATGCGCAGAACGGTCAGAAACTGCGGCTGCGCGGTCGAGGTCTACCCGGCAATCCCCCCGGCGACCAGTTGGTGAAGCTGCATATTGTTAATCCGCCAGCCGATAGTGAAGCCGCGCGGGAGCTGTTCCAGCGGATGCAACAGGAACTCCCCTTCGATCCGCGTGCGCATTTGCATTGAAATAACCGCCATTTCAGGTTGAGAGGTTTTTTGCTGATGACGACCCCGCGTCCCCTGCTGTCCGCGGCGCTGCTGGCGCTGAGTTTGACCGTTGCGCTACCGTTGCCGGTTCTGGCCGCCCTGCCGGCATCGGTGGAGGGTCAGCCCCTGCCGACCCTGGCACCGATGCTGGAGCGGGCGACGCCAGCAGTGGTCAATATCGCCACTGAGAGCCGCGTAGCGCTGCGCCGCAATCCCCTGCTGGATGACCCGTTTTTCCGGCATTTCTTCAACATTCCTGATCAGCCGCGTGAACGCAAAGCCCAGAGCGTCGGTTCCGGGGTGGTGGTGGATGCCAAGCGCGGCTACGCGATTACCAATCATCACGTTATTGATGGCGCGGACAAAATTACCGTGACCTTGAGCAATGGCCGTCAACTGGCCGCCAAGGTAGTCGGCTCCGATTCGGAAAGCGATATTGCGGTGATCCAGATTTCCGGCGGGAATCTGACCACGCTGCCGCTGGCTGATTCCGAGCGTCTGCGGGTGGGTGATTTTGTGGTGGCCATCGGCAATCCGTTTGGCCTGGGTCAGACCGTGACCTCTGGGATTGTCAGCGCCCTGGGCCGCACCGGCCTGGGCATTCAGGGCTATGAGGATTTCATTCAGACCGATGCCTCGATCAATCCCGGCAATTCCGGCGGGGCGCTGGTCAATCTGCGCGGCGAACTGGTGGGTATCAATACCGCCATCATCGCCCCAGGCGGCGGCAATGTTGGTATCGGCTTCGCCATTCCAGCAAATATGGTATCGCGGCTGATGAAGCAGATCATCGAGCATGGCGCGGTGCGGCGCGGCCAGCTCGGTGTTTCGGTGCAGGATCTGACCCCGGATCTGGCGCAAGCTTTCAACATCCCCGCCAATCAGGGCGCGGTCATTGCCCAGGTCAGTCCCCGTTCCGCGGCCGCCCGTGCGGGACTGAAAGAGGGTGATGTGGTGCTGCGGATTAACGACCGGACGATCCGCGACGGCAGCAGTCTGCGGAATGCCATTGGTCTGCTGGAGGTGGGCGAGGCGTTGCGGCTGGACATTCTGCGTGAGGGCAAACCGCTCACCCTCGACGCCAAGGTCGGCGAATATGTACCCGCCCAGGCGGAGGGTAACGCAATCAATCCCCGACTGGCCGGCGCATTCTTCGAGGACATCGGGCCGAATTCGCCCCTGTCCGGCAAAGTGCAGGGCGTTATGGTGGCGAAAGTTGATTCCGGCAGTCCAGCCGCCAGCGCCGGGCTGCGCCCGAACGATGTGATTACCGCAATTAACCGCCAGCGGGTGTCCAGCACGGAGGAGTTGCGGCAAACAGCAGCGGGCGGTGATGGCCTGATGATCAATCTGCTGCGTGGCCGGGGCGAATTGTTGCTGGTGTTGCGGTAGCGCGCTCACTTTTGAACCAACCAGACTGGATCGGCAGTCTGGTCGTCTTCCTGCCTGATCTTAATCTACGGCTACTGCTAAGTAGTGCCTGACCGGAAACCCCAAATTTATTGTGTAGGGTGGGTTAGGCGTCAGCCGTAACCGGCCATGGAGGCATCACCGGGCCGGCGGGTTACGCTTCGCTAACCAGCCCTACGGCCTAATATTATCTACAATTGCACCATCTCGACTTCAAGTTAATAGCAGTGCATCCCAGCCCTCGTAAAGGTTCTTAATCATGGCGGTTTACGCAATAGGTGATATTCAGGGCTGTTACGAGCCGTTCCAACGATTATTGGACCGGCTGCGCTTTGATCCCGCCGCCGACATGCTCTGGCTGGTGGGCGATCTGGTCAACCGTGGACCGCAGTCAGTCGAAGTGCTGCGACGGGTTCGCGATCTGGGCGAACGGGTGGTGACCGTGCTGGGTAATCACGACCTGACCCTGCTCGCCGTCGCCGCCGGTCAGGTCAAGGCCAAACGCAAGGACACCTTCCACACGATTATCGACGCCCCGGATGGCGGCGAATTATTGGACTGGCTGCGCCAGCGCCCGATGCTGCATCACGACGCGGCACTCGGTTTCACGATGGTACACGCCGGTTTGCCGCCGCAATGGGATTTAGCTCTGGCCCAACAGTGCGC
>JAIFNF010000003.1 GCA_020047885.1 Gammaproteobacteria bacterium
GTGGACGGCGATCAGGAACGCGACGTGCCGATTGAAACCCTCCAGGTTGGGGCGCTGATCCGGGTGCGGCCCGGTGAGAAAATTCCCGTGGATGGCGAGATTGTCAGCGGCCATTCGACCCTTGATGAATCCATGTTGACCGGCGAACCCCTGCCCGTCGCCAAACAGACCGGCGATCCGGTCACCGGCGGCGCGTTGAACAAGACCGGCAGCGTGGTGTTCCGAGCCACCCGGGTCGGAGCCGATACGATGCTGGCGCAGATCATCGCCAGTGTGCGCCAGGCGCAGAACAGTAAGCCGCCGATTGGCCGATTGGCCGACCAAGTCGCGGCAGTCTTTGTCCCCACGGTACTGATCATTGCCGTTCTGACTGCACTGGCCTGGTTCAATTTCGGTCCCGAACCGCGCACCGGTTATATGCTGGTCACCACCTTGACCGTGCTGATTATCGCCTGTCCCTGCGCCCTCGGTCTGGCCACGCCGATTTCAATTATGGTCGGGGTTGGCAAGGCCGCTGAATACGGCATCCTGATCCGCGATGGCGAGGCACTGCAACGAGTGGGGCAACTCACCACCGTTGTACTCGACAAAACCGGCACGGTTACCACCGGTCGGCCTACGGTGACAAGCATCATCGCCTTGCCTGGCTTCAGCGAGAATGACATTTTCCAGCAGGCCGCCGGATTGGAAGCCGGTTCCGAACATCCATTGGCTCAGGCGATTCTGGATGCGGCCCACGAACGGGGCTTGACCCTGCCGACTGTGGAACGGTTCGAAGCGATTGCCGGGCAGGGCGCGAGCGGGTGGGTGAAGGGTCAGGCGCTACTCGTCGGCAATCGCCGGTTGCTGGAGCAGCAGGGTATCGACGTTACGCCGCTCCAAGCCGACGCGGAACGCCTGGCCGCCACGGGACAAACACCGGTCTTCGTGGCGGTGGACGGGCAAGCCGCCGGTCTCGTGGCGGTCGCTGATCCCATAAAACCGGATTCCGCAGCCGCGATTCGCCGACTGTGGGATCTGGGTTTAAACGTGGTGCTGCTGACCGGCGACCATGCCGTCACCGCCCAAGCCATTGCCGCCCAGGTCGGTATTGAAGAGGTTCATGCCGAAGTGTTGCCAACTGATAAAGCCCGTGTCATCAGTGAATTACAGGCTCGGGGCCAAGTCGTGGGCATGGTCGGCGATGGCATTAACGACGCCCCGGCGCTAGCGCAGGCCGATGTTGGGCTGGCGATGGGCGGGGGCACCGATGTGGCGATTGAAAGCGCTGGCATTACCTTGGTGCGTGGCTCCCTGCAGGGCGTTGCCGATGCGATTGCGCTGTCGCGGGCGACCGTGGCCAATATCCGGCAGAATCTGTTCGGCGCTTTCATTTACAATACGCTCGGCATTCCACTGGCGGCTGGCGTGCTTTACCCCATGACCGGACTGCTGTTGAACCCGATGCTGGCCGGTGCCGCCATGGCGCTGTCCTCGTTTACCGTGGTCAGCAACGCTAATCGGTTGCGGCGATTTCAATCTGACAGGAAATAGCCAATACGGGTTTATAGCTTGTATGATAATCAATGACCGGGTGTGGTGATTGGGAGCGAGCTTTGTTCAATCTTCAGCCAGTTTCTGCTGATGTGAAGTTCAGTAGACTCTCGCCGCCACTTTCAGTTAATGCGCTGATCATCTCTCTTGAAAACCTTGACGGAGTCCTCATGAAAAAATTATCTCTTTCTCGTGCTGTGCTGATCGCTTCAGCCCTCATGCTCGCGCCCCTCGGTGCCCAGGCACAATCAGCAGCAGCGGTCCCAGTCACGGTACCTGCGCCTGCTACCTCTTTTGACATGAACCGGGTGTTGATTGTTACTACGGGGGTCATCGGTGGCGCTATCGTCGCCGGTGCCGTCACCAGCGGCGCGATCATTCCACTCTATTACTGGGCGACCGGTGGTACGGCAGCCGCTGAGATGGGAATGGGAATGGGAATGGGAATGGGAATGGGAGCCGGTGCCGGTGCTGCCATGGAAAACGGCGCGGGCTGGTGGGCGTTCAGGAATGTCATGGCGACCCTGGGCGCGGTGGGCGGCGGATTCTATGCTGACTCCGTGTACCAGAATCAATAACTTTTAGCCAACCTGCTATCGAAACACGGCAACAGGTGCTACCGGAATGTTGTCCGAAATCGATAGCGGGTTGATTCAGTACGCCATCAAGAACTGCTGAAGTCGCTAAAATTACGCTTCAACATTGCGATTCTCGCTACTGGCATAATAAACTTGCCAATTGACCTGTTCCTGCTAATCCCCTATTCAGGAGTTTCATCGGTGGAGATGAAGAATATCGAACATCTGCTCCAGTCATTTCGGGACGACCTGCCCGAGAGCAGCCGAACCGCAGCAGCGATTGACCGTGGCGCTGGTTTGGAGGAGATTTCCGAGTTGGCCGAGGCTGAAGGTTTTCACAAATTTGCCTCGGTGCTGTTTGAAGCCGAGCAGGAAGCCTTGCGCACCGACTCGGAGACCGTGGAAGACGCCGCGACCGGCACTGAAGCGTTCATTCGAGAGGCGCGCAAGGATTTGCCTGATGGCAGCCGAACCGCCGACGCCATTGACCGCAAGGCCTCATGGGAAGAGATTTCCGAACTGGCTGAGGAAGAAGGCTTGCACCAGATGGCCTCGGTGCTGTTCGAAGCCGAACAAGAGCAGTTGCGCCCGACGGCTTAAGCGCCCGGTGCTGATTGACCGTGAATCTTCATTCCGGCCGTTATCGGATTTCTGCGCAGTTTTGCTGATTCCCGTTCCCACGCCCACCGCGTGGGAATCTGTTTTTGGATGTCTTAATATTTGGACATAGTATGAAACGTCTTGTGAAAGTTCTGCTGGCAAGTCCGGGCGCCGCTGCCTCACTGGCGCTCTTTACCCGCGAAATCTGGGCGAATCCACGGGCGATGGGCGCGGCTTGCCCCAGTATGCCCGCATTGGCCAGCCGAATGGCCGCCCGGGTGCCGCTGGATCGAGAGGGATTGGTGGTGGAACTAGGGGGAGGAACCGGCGCGGTGACTGCCGCCCTGCTCAAGCGCGGCATTCCGGCCTGGAAACTGGTGGTGATAGAGCGTTCGCCGACCCTGGCACATCACCTGCGGCAACGCTTTCCGCAACTGCGCATTATTCAGGGCGACGCGGCGCAGCTTGAACATCTGCTGGGCCATGACCGACCCCGCGGGGTTGGCAGCATTGTGTCCAGCCTGCCGTTGCGCTCGCTGCATCCTTCGGTGACCCGCGCCATCAGTCGCCAGTTTGAAGTTCTACTGGAACCAGGCGGACTATTGATCCAGTACACCTACGATTTGCGTGGCACTCAATCCCGGCTGTTGCCCCATTTTCGCCGGCTGTTCAGCCGAATCGTGTGGGGCAACTTGCCGCCGGCGCGGGTGGAAGTCTTCGAGCGGGAATAGGTTAAACTGGAAAAGCAGTTAAACCTTTTGGTTTTCAGCTATTCAGCTATTCAGTGATTCAACAAATGAACGCTGAAAAGTTCTGCTTTGCCTTTCAATTTCAATGCATCATGGAAGGAAAATTTTGCTTGCAGGTTTAAGGGAAGACTTTTGAAAACAGCATCGCTGACATACAGGTTATCCGGTGGACAGGCCGCACAAATCCGCGCCCCGGTATTGATCGTATCGCCAATCGCGGTGTAGTCCCGTCGGGTTTTCGTCCCTAACGAACCGACAACGGCTTCTCCGGAATGAATGCCGATCCCGACAAACTGATTGACGTTTGGATTTTGGTCGATGGCTTCGAGAATGTTAATGGCCGCCTGAACAGCATTAGCTTCCTGGCCTACCGTAAATATTGCCATAATTTCATCCCCAACGAATTTATCAATGACGCCGCCCTGTTGGTGGATAATATCGGCCTGAATCTCGAAAATCCCATTCAGAATCTCGACAACCTGCTCTGGCTCAGTGGATTCCGAATAAGCCGTAAAGCCTCTAATATCCGAGAAAAAAACAACTAGCGGTTGTCGCTCCCCGCGAAACAGTTCTTTACTTTCGGAAACCGCTTGATAAATCGCCGCTACTGCGGATTGTGACAAATATTTTTCCATATTTCGGCGGATTGACACCAGAAGACGGGTATGATCCGCAATGATCCGGTCGGCGCGGGCGACAATCAGGAACAGGACAAAGTTGAAGCCGAGAAATACCAGCGTTGGCAAGGCAATCGCTTGTTGCAAAGCCACCTGAACCTGACGGTCAAAACGCGATACGTCTTCGTAAATTTCGAGTATTGCCATAACGTTATCGGTAGCCGGTTGCCGAATGGGCAGATAAGCTTCCATGAATCGCCGCCCATCTTTCTCGACTTCAATCTCACTATGAATTTCGCCACGAGAGGCCGCGATAAAACCCGGTTGATAGCGCGATGCATATAAAAATCCCTCATTGTCCGGGGTCGTATGGTCGTAAAGTGTCAAACCATCTACTCTGAATAATTTCACTTTCTTAAGATCAAATACTACGGCAGTCAATGCAATTTTCTTTCGGAACTCGGCAATCTCTTTTGGGGAATTAAGCCCTATTTGATGCACTTTCAGGAAATCATGTTCAATACCCATAAAAAGACTCCGCGCCTTATCCGAAACATTATGGGCGTATTCATCATATAAAGCTTGTCGTTCTGCATTAATAAAAAGCATAAAGAGGAGAATATAAAATAATATAGAACCCACACCACCATACACAAAGTAATAACGCTTTAATGGAAAGTGACGATCTTCTTTTATACGCAGCGAGTCGTTCATATTATACTCAATAAATAGCAAATGGGCGCTCAACTAGCGCCCATTATAACAACGAAATCAGTATCCGCAGTCTGGCTCATCAGCCCGAGGGTTTCAGCCTAGAACGAACCTTGACGCCAGTCCACATGGCCTTGATCAGATTCGTGCGTTCCAGATAGCTCATAATAATCGCCGCCAGCGCATGAAGCCCGGCGCAGAGCATCAGTAGGGAACCCAACACCTCATGCAATTCCTGCAGCCACTCTTCACCCCAAAAGGCGTCCGTTGTCTGCATGAAGCCGGTAACGCCCAGTGCCAGCACGAGCGCCATTAGCGCAAACATCATTAACGCGCCGACCGGATTATGTCCAGGGTAATCATCCGGTTGATGGGTCAGCAGGTTGTGCACATGTTGCCTGAGTCGCGTGGGCGTCGGAAAGAAATCGCTAAACCGCGCGTATCGGGAACCCACGAAGCCCCAAAAAATGCGCGCCACGATCAACGCACTCGCGGTATAACCGAGCCATTGGTGAATCGTTTCGCCATCATCGATCACGAAGTAGTTGAGCAATACACAAGTGACCAGGCTCCAGTGAAAGATGCGGACAAACGGATCCCAGACGCGCACCGCCTCGGCAGGATGAAGTTCATTCATAAGGGTTGTCACCGTCGTCGTAAGGACGAGTCGAGTCCATCAGCAACTCGACTCGCCGGGCGCTGAATGACGCCGAAATTATTTGGTTTCCAGCACCGCGGCAGTCGCCGGATCAAAGTAGATTTCGACCTTTTTACCGGCCTTGTCAAAGCCGTAAATCTCGTAGCACTGACCCTTGCTGACCTTGAAGGTCTTGATCTGATAGCCTTGGGCTTCGACCTTAGCCTTGAAGTCGGCTTCCTTCATCCATTTTTCCTGGGGTACGTTGCAGGTAGGACCGGCAAAAACGCTGGTTGTAGAAAGGGTGAGGATCATCGCGGCGAGCAGTTTGTGCATGGTGAACTCCAAAGGTTGGGATTAAGCGTCCCGGCTGAGACGATAAAGAGTATTTAATCAGCTCAATATTAAGCCAACCTTAAAAGCGCACTCCGGGGAGAACCTTGTGCTCAATGCTGACCGCGTTCCCGTTCTACCGCCTGTTCCGCCTGAATCGCAGTCAGGGCGATGGTGAATACGATGTCCTCAACCAGCGCCCCACGGGACAGGTCGTTGACCGGCTTGCGCATCCCCTGCAACATCGGGCCGATGCTGATGACATCAGCGCTGCGCTGCACCGCCTTGTAGGTGGTATTGCCGGTATTCAGATCCGGGAAGATAAACACCGTGGCCCGGCCCGCCACCTGACTGTCCGGGGCCTTGCTCTGCGCGACGGTCTTGATGGTCGCTGCGTCATATTGCAACGGCCCGTCGATCAGCAAATCGGGACGCCGTTCGCGGGCGATGCGGGTCGCTTCCTTGACTTTCTCCACATCACTACCGCTGCCAGAGGCTCCGGTGCTGTAACTCAACATCGCCACCCGGGGGGTAATGCCAAACGCCTGGGCGGAATCGGCGCTTTGAATGGCGATGTCGGCCAGTTCCTCAGCGTTCGGATCGATGTTAATGGCGCAATCGCCGTAGACCAGCACTTGTTCCGGCAGGCACATGAAGAAGATCGACGACACCAGTTTGACATCGGGCGCGGTTTTGATCAGTTGCAACGCCGGGCGAATGGTGTTGGCCGTCGTATGCACCGCACCGGACACCAGACCGTCCACTTCGCCCAGATACAGCATCATGGTGCCCAGCACCACCGCATCATGCAACTGTTCCTCAGCCAGACCGGCGTTCAGTCCCTTATGCTCGCGCAGTTCTACCATGGCGTCGATATAGCGCTGGTCGATCTGCGCCGGGTCGATGATCTCAATATCCGCTGGAATGGCCATCCCGCGCCGCGCCGATAGCCGACGCATCCGCCCAGCGTCGCCTAGCAACACACAACGGGCCAGGCCGCGCTGGTGGCAGATAATGGCCGCTTCGATGGTGCGGGGTTCGTTGCCCTCGGGCAGCACAATGCGTTTGCTCGCCCGGCGGGCGCGCTCGACCAGCATGTGCCGGAACGCCGGTGGGCTGAGTCGTCGCTCTTCGAGGGTCGTCAGCAACGGCTCTTTCCAGTCCAGATTGATATGCGCGGCGACCGCTTCCACCGCCTGCAACATCCGGTCGCGATCATCCAGCGGCACTTCCAGATTCAGGTAGGGCAGGTACAACACCGCTTGCAGGGCGCTGTACCCCAGGGTCAACACCGGCAAACCGGTATCGAGCGCCGGGCTGCACAATTTCCAGACGCGCGGATCGGGTTTCAGACTGCCCGTCAGCAGCACCGCCGCGACTTGCGTCCCGCTCATTGCCGCCATGCCAATGGCCAGCAGCAGATCATCGCGGTCGCCGGGAATAATCACCATTGCGCCGGCCCGTAGATCCTGACAGGCGTTACTCAGGGTCGATGCACCCAAGGCGATATGGGTGACGCGCCGGTGCAAGTGACCCTCATTGAGCACCTGAGCGCCGATCATCTGCATGATGTCCTGCACCCGTGGTGCGCTCAATTCACGCTGCCAGGGAATACAGCCCAGTAACTTGAAGGTTTCCGGCCATTGCCGGGTACAGTCGGCGCGAAATTCCGCTTCGTGGTCGGAATGGCCGTTATCCGCGGCTCGGCTGAAATCGAAGCGAATATGGCCTGTCGGATCGATGGGCGCATCCAACAGGTTGAGAATACAGCCGAGCATCCGTTCATGGCGGATACCACCGTAAGCCTGGGCGATGACTTCCACAGTATCGGCGACCTGATGCGGGGTATCGTGGCCGGGTACGGCGACGATGATCACTTTGGCGTCAAGACTTTGTGCCATTTTGGCGTTCAGGTGGGTGCCGTAGGGCTGCTCCTCGGTATCGACCAGACCCTCGACGATCACGACATTGGCGTTCTGCGCTGCCCGCTCATAGCGGGTAATAATTTCTTCCAGGAGTTCATTTTCCTGGTCGTGGCCGAGCAGACGCTCGGCTTCCGCGACCGGAATCGGTTCCGGTGGATTCAGGCGGGTGACGATGCGCGCCAGCCGGGTGGAACGTTCCGGGCCGGTATCCGACGCATGGGGCTGGCTGATGGGTTTGCAAAAACCGACCGGAATGCCTTGACGGTCGAGCGCGTGAACCAGAC
>JAIFNF010000290.1 GCA_020047885.1 Gammaproteobacteria bacterium
AATCGCCCAATACGCTCGAACGCCTCCCGCGTTTCCGGCAGCATCGGTCCAAACAGATGCCAGACGTGCAGCATCTCCGGCCAGGTTTCCAGTTCCGCGTGAGAACCGGCGGCACGCGCCTTGTTGACGTAGCGCCGGGCGTCGCCCAATAGCATTTCTGCCTCGCTGGCCTGAATGAGCACTGGCGGCAGGTTAGACAGGTCGCCGAAGATGGGCGAAATCAGCGGATCAGCGGGCTTCATCCGGTTGATCGCCCAACCCAGTAGCAATTGCAACGAGCGGGGCGTTTTTACCAACCATCCCAGGCTGGGTCCGAGCATCTGATCGGTCTTGAGATGGGTTTTGAAGGTCGGACTGGACAGGGTCATGTCCAGGCCCGGCGAGAGTGCTATCGCGCCATTAGCGGGGCGTAACCCGGTATCCCGTGCCCAGGCGACCATTCGGACCCTGCTCCAGAATCCAGCGATAACCGGTCTGACTGTCGGCAATCAAGGCCCGGCGCGGATGTTCCGGCATCAACCGATAATCCAGTGCCAGCACCGCCGCACCGGTCACTCGCGCCAGTTCGGTGGTGATGACTCGATGCCCCCGGGGGCAACCGCTGATAAAGCTGCCGCCATGCAGGTACAGCAGGCGACGCTGCGGGTCGGAATGCGGTGCCAGTACCCATTCGCCGGGTACGCCGCCCACATCGGTTTCCTGAATGCGATATCCCGTATCGTTGGCCAGTAACGGCGGTTCGATAAAGCCGCGTCCGACGATGCGGCGGGTCACCTCCAGCCGCTGTTTCCGGGGCGCGGCGCGAATTTCCGCTGCTGCCTGTTCCAGCAGACGCAACGCTTCCTGATGTTCCGGGCTGGCGTGATCGCGCAAAGCGGCGCGGCAGTCGGGCACGGGTTGATCGTAAACCAGCAGCGCGGGACCTTTGAGAAAGACCCGAATCAGCAGCCAGGCCATGAACAGAATGGACAGTAGCAGCAGCAGTCCGGTCAGCAGGGGCGAGTCCAACATGGGTGTTGCTCCTCAAGGTGATTGAGTGGGCGAATCGACATCAGCAAATGCGGGGGAGAGGATCATCTTCCAGTTCCGGGAGGATTCGTTCACCGCCCAGGCGGGTTTGCAGGATGACCCGGGGCGTACCAGCTTCGATGGTGCCTATCACGGCGGCGTCCCGGAAACCCCGTTGTTGCAAGGCGGCGACGGCTGATTCAGCGGCTTCAGGACTCAGAACGGCGACCACCCGGCCTTCCGAAGCCAGGTAATAGGGGTCATAACCCAGAATTTCGCAAACGCCCCGTACCTCATTGCGCACGGGGATTTGCTCTTCAAACAGGCGCACGGTTGTTCCAGTGGTTGACGCGATGTCGTGGGCGACGGTCGCCAATCCGCCACGGGTGGGATCGCGCATGAACCGCAGTCCGGGGTATTCCAGCAGCGCCTCAGTGACGGGTACAACACTTGTTGCGTCGGACTGCAAATTCCCGGACAGGCCAAATTGCTCTCTGGCCAGCATGACTGCTGTGCCATGATCGCCCACTGTGCCGCTGACGATCAGCCGATCTCCCGGCTGGATGCGTCCCAGACCCAGCTCAATCCCCTGGCGGCGCTGGCCAATGCCGGTCGTCGCCAGATACAACCCACCGCCCTGACCACGTCGCACAACTTTGGTATCGCCAGCCAGAACCTGGACGCCGCAACGTTCACAAGCCTGAGCGATGGAGCGGCTGATACGCGCCAGCACCGCCATGTCCAGCCCTTCCTCGATGAAGACATTGAGACTCAGATAGCGTGGTGTCGCCCCGGAAACCGCCAGATCATTGACCGTGCCATGCACCGCCAGGCTGCCAATATCCCCGCCGGGAAATTCCAGCGGCTCGACGGTAAAGCCATCCGTGGTGATCAGCCAGTCCGATCCCGCCCCCTCCAGCGGCAGCCGGGCGGCATCGACCTGGGTATCAAGGTTTTTGAATTCCGGCGCGAAAATGCCGTCGATCAATTCGCGCATCAGGCGGCCGCCATTGCCATGGGCAAGGGTGACGCGGGCATCGAGGCGGGTCTGGCCTTTATTCATCAGTCGGGTTCCGTTAAAGACGAGCATGATCAAACTATACTACTGATTGACAATCCAACGGCGTATCGTCTTTATCCACTTACCCCGGAGCAGTCCGCTCATGTGCCTGGCCATTCCGATGCAAATTACGCAAATTGACGGTTTCAATGCCCGCTGTTCCGCTCGGGGCGTGGCCCGCGAAGTTAGCCTGTTCATGTTGCAGGATGAGCCGATTGGCGTCGGCGACTGGGTGCTGATCCACGTCGGTTACGCTTTGCAGAAAATCAGTCCGGAAGAAGCGCGGGAATCGTGGGAACTGTTTGATCAGTTGCTGGCGGCGGATGATGAACACGACCTCGCCTCCGACCTCTCTCCCAATGGGCGAGAGGCGTTGTTGCCGGTTTAAAGAGCGTTACCCATGGCTCCTCGTGCTCAGGACTGGCTGGCAAAAATCCGTGCGCTCGATCTGTCTGATTCGGTGCGCATTATGAATGTGTGTGGCGGCCATGAACGGTCGATTGCGCTCGCCGGTCTGCGCAGCCTGTTACCGGACACTATCCGGCTGATTCCGGGGCCGGGTTGTCCGGTCTGTATCTGCCCGGAGGAAGATATTTACCAGGCGATCCAGTGGGCGTTGCGGGAGCCGGTCACACTGGTCAGTTTCGGCGACATGCTGCGGGTGCCGGTCAATGCGCCGCGGGGTGAAGTGCGGTCGCTGGAAGAAGCCAAGGCGGCGGGCGCAGATGTCCAGCCGATCGCGTCGCCCCGTGATGCATTGCGTTTGGCTCTGGCGCATCCGGAACGTCCGGTGATTTTTCACGCGGTCGGATTTGAAACGACGCTGGCACCGATTGCGGCTCTGATGGTCGAGGGGTTTCCGGATAATCTGTTTCTGCTGATGAGCGGGCGGCTGACCTGGCCGGCGGTAGCAATGTTGCTGGAATCGGATAATGCCGGTCTGGATGCACTGATCGCCCCCGGTCATGTCTCCACGGTGATGGGGCCGGAAGAGTGGGATTTCGTCGCCACGCGCCACGGTCTTCCCGTCGCGGTCGCCGGATTTACCCCGGACAGTCTGTTGGCGGCGATCCATGCGGTACTCCGGCAAACGCTCGACGGTCAGCCGACCTGTGAAAATTGTTACCCGGTCGTCGTGAAGCCCGGCGGTAATCCGGTGGCTCGCCGTTGCCTGACTGAGTGTTTCGATGTGGTCGACGCCAACTGGCGGGGCATCGGGATCATTCCCCGGTCTGGCTATGCGCTGAAGGAGCGCTACGCGGCGCACGACGCCCGCCAGCATTTCCCGCTGCTGGATGAATCCAGCCGTCGGCATGTCGGCGAAATGCCGCCTGGTTGCGATTGCGCCCGTGTGGTGCTGGGCCGCATCACTCCCCCGGAATGCCGCATTTACGGTTCGCCGTGTACGCCACGAACGCCGGTCGGTCCGTGCATGGTGTCGGATGAAGGAGCCTGCCGGATCTGGTGGGCGTCGGGCGTTCGGGAACGTGAGGCTGTTGCCGCCCGCTGACCGCTATTAAAATGCCGCTTATCCCGATTTTACTGCTATTAATTTAAAGGGTATCAGCTTAAAGCAACGAGATTAGATGATATGGAAGATGTGACAAAAAATCGGAATCGCTTGTATGAACAGGCTCGAAAAAACGTTGTTGATCATGGCAGGAAAACCGGTCTCGAACACTTGATTGTACTTGACGCTAAAACTGGAGAGATTCTTGAGACTGAAAATGGAACTATCGATGGTGTTATACTGACGGATGCGATCATGATGCTGATCAACGACGGCAATAATACTGTTTGCTTAATTCACAACCATTTAAAAAATTTATCATTTTCCATGGAAGACATTATTGTAGCCACTCAACTTGGCGTTGAAAGTATTGAAGCTATTGGGCATAATGGGGCTTGGTACAAAGCAAGAAAAAAGACGACTGATATCGTAGATCTTGAAGAAAAAATATTAGATGTCAATAAAGAAACTGCAAATCAATTAGGAAAATTGGTGAGTAATAATAAGATAAAAATAAATAGTGCAGGCAATATTTATCACCATATTGTAAATTTTTCTTTAGAAAAAATCGGGGTTATTAATTACGAATATCGGTTATCAAATTTACAAGAAAAAATGCTTATTGACTTGGAAAAAGAGTTGAATGCCATCGTTAATCAAGTAGCAATAAAAATTCTAAGCACCCAACTTTTTAAAGCAGGAGAAATCTCATGATGATTATTGATCCGCCGGTTACTCCTTTTAGCCCGCCTGCTGAGATCGAAGCTTGGATCCAGAGACTGGAAATTTATTCACAAGACGATCCCTCTGTCCAAAGAGCAATGGCTCAAGCTAAAAATTACTTGGCGTGCGCTCGATCACTGGAGGCTGAAATTCGCCAAGAACCGCAGCGTAAAGCCGCATGAACCGACGCCGACCAAACCCCCACGCATGATAATCGCCCGGCACATCCGGATTCGTGGCCGAGTTCAGGGCGTCGGGTTTCGCCCGTTTATCTGTCGCCTGGCTCGACGGTTTGAGTTACGGGGATGGGTGCGGAATCGTAGCGGTGAAGTCGATATTCACGTCGAAGGCGCGGCGGAACAAATCAACGCTTTCGTGAACGCGATTTACCCGGAAGCGCCGCCGCTGGCTCAACCCGAAGTCCCCCGCGTCGAAGACGCCGAATTCCAGAATTGCCCGGAATTCAGCATTCGTGACAGTGAACCCGGTGCCGCCGGTCCCATCGTCATCCCGCCGGATCATTTCGTGTGTGCCGATTGCCTGGCGGAAATGCGCGACCCGACTGCGCGGCGCTACCGCTATCCCTTCACCAACTGCACCCAGTGCGGGCCGCGCTACACGATCATCGACCAACTGCCCTACGACCGGCCCCATACCGCCATGGCCGCATTTCCGCTGTGCCTGGATTGTCAGGCGGAGTATGACGATCCGGCCGACCGCCGCTACCACGCCCAGCCGCTGGCCTGTCCCCGCTGCGGCCCCACGCTGGAATTTCGGCAAGCGGGTTTGGAACCGGTTCGGGGTAACGAGACAGCGCTGGCAGCGTGCATTCAGGCGTTGCGAACTGGCCAGATGGTCGCGGTCAAGGGCGTCGGCGGCTATCACCTGATGTGCGATGGGCGTTCCGAGGTGGCGGTACAGCGGTTGCGTGACCGGAAGCGTCGGCCCGTGAAACCGCTGGCGGTATTGATTCCCGAAACAGACCCCCTCACCCTAACCCTCTCCCCCATGAATAGGGGAGAGGGGACTCCATGGTTAATAGCGGAACGGACTACATTGAACGACATGGAGCAGGCCTGCCTGCGTTCGCCTTTGCGCCCCATCGTGATTGTCCCGAAAGCCGCCGCCTCGACACTCGCGCCGGCCATTGCGCCCGGATTGGGGGAAGTCGGCCTCATGCTGCCTTACAGCCCATTGCATCATCTACTGGTGGCGGATTTCGGCGGCCCGCTGGTGGCAACGTCGGCCAATATCAGCGGTGAACCGGTGCTGACCGATGCGGACAGTGTGGAAAAACGGTTGGGCGCGGTGGCTGACGCCTTCCTTCATCACGACCGACCGATTCGGCGACCAGCGGATGATTCAGTCTTTCGGCGCGTGGGCGACCGCGTTCGGCCAATACGGCTAGGCCGGGGGCTGGCACCCGTGCAATGGCGGCTGAAAACGCCGGTTCAGCGTCCCACACTGGCGCTGGGCGCGGATTTGAAAAATACCATCGCCCTGGCGGTCGAGGATCGCGTGGTGATTTCGCCCCATCTTGGCGATCTCGGTGCACCGCGCAGTCTGGATGTCTTCGCGCAGGTCATCAGCGATCTGTGCCGACTGTACGCGGTGACGCCGGAACGCATCGTCTGCGACGCCCATCCGGGCTATTTCTCGACTCGCTGGGCGCAGGGGCAGTCGGTTGAGATTCAGCAGGTCTTTCATCATCACGCCCATGCTTCGGCGTTGTTTGGCGAATTGACGCCCGAAGCGCCGATACTGGTTTTCACTTGGGATGGATTGGGGTTTGGGGAAGACGGGACCTTCTGGGGTGGCGAGGCGTTGCTCGGAGAGCCGGGACAATGGCGGCGCGTGGCCAGTCTGCGCCCGTTTCGCCTGATCGGCGGCGATCAGGCCAGCCGCGATCCCTGGCGGTGTGCGTTGGCGATGGGTTGGGAAGCTGGACTGGCCGACCCCCTCACCCTAACCCTCTCCCCCATGAATGAGGGAGAGGGGATTGAACATTTACCCGACCTTGGTTTGGCCCGCACCGCCTGGGAACGGGGTTTGAATTGTCCCGTGACCACTTCGGTCGGGCGCTGGTTTGACGCGGCCGCCGCCTTGACTGGTCTTGCGCACACGCAGAGCCATGAAGGTCAGGCCGCGATGGCGCTGGAAGCGTGCGGCGTTGCATCCCGTGAAGGGCTGGACATTCCCCTGTATTGGGATGACGGCCTCTGGCGCGGCGATTGGGCAGTTCTCTTGCTGATGCTGATGAATGGGGCGCGGACTGTTCAAGAACGCGCCACCGCTTTTCACGCCAGTTTGGCCAGACTCATTCTCCGTCAGGCGGAACAGATTCGGCGGGAGTATGGCGTCCGGCAAGTGGGTCTGACCGGCGGGGTCTTTCAGAACCGCTTGCTGACCGAACAGGCGCTGAAACTTCTTGCAGACGCCGGTTTCGAGGCGCTATTGCCCGAGCGGTTTCCGGTCAATGATGCCGCGATCAGCTTTGGCCAGATGGTCGAGTCAGCAACGGCGCAGGAATAATCGCAGATTCAATTTTGGAGGTTCCATGTCATCAGAAAGCGCCAGCCTTTTGGAGATAACGACGCCCGCGGACATCGCGGAATTTATCGCCTTCTGGCGCGACAGCACCCTCAAGGAGCGCAGTGGGGCACAAGGCCATTTCATCGCGTTGTGCCGGTTACTGGAGATTAAGGCTCCAACGGAGGTCGATCCGCATGGCGAGTGGTTCGCCTTTGAGAAAGGCGCGAAGAAGACCGGCGGGGGCGACGGTTGGGCGGATGTCTGGCGGCGGCATTGCTTCGCCTGGGAGTACAAGGGCAAGCATAAGGATTTACGGGCGGCGCTGCGCCAGTTGCAGCAATACGCCATCGCCCTGGATAACCCGCCGCTGTTGATCGTCTCCGATATGGACACGATTGAGATTCATACGAATTTCACTAATACAGTCAACGTCGTCCATCGGCTGACGCTCGATGATCTGGTGGATCCGGCCAAATTGACCCTGCTGAAATGGGCATTCCTGGAACCGGAGCGGTTGCAGCCGTCCCGGACGCGGGAGGCGGTCACGCAAGACGCCGCGATGTTGCTGGGTGGGCTGGCGCAACGGTTACGGGAACGCGGCCATGATCCGCATCAGGTCGCGCATTTCACGACCCGGTTGCTGTTCTGTCTGTTCGCCGAGGACATCGGGCTGTTGCCGGAGCGGTTGTTTGGGGCGTTGCTGAACGAAGCGCGCCGGTCGCCTGCCGACTTTGCGGAGTTGACCCGCGACCTCTTCCGGGCGATGCAACAGGGCCGACGGTTCGGTTTGCAACGCATCGCCTGGTTCAATGGCGGATTGTTCGACGACGATCGGTGCCTGCCTCTGGAAAAAGCCGATTTGGACACGTTGCATTCGGCGGCGGCGCTGGACTGGTCAGCGATTGAACCGGCGATCTTCGGCACGCTGTTTGAGCGCGGTTTGGATCCGGACAAGCGTTCCCAACTGGGGGCGCATTACACCGATGCCGGGTCCATTCACCGCCTGATTGAACCGGTGATTCGAGATCCGCTGCTGGCGGAATGGACGACGGTGAAGGCAGACATGGCGCGGTTGCTGGCGGCGAAGAAGCCAAAGCGCCCACAAGCCGAACAAGCGTTGCAGGGTTTTCTGGAGCGGTTGCGCACCTTCCGCGTGCTGGATCCCGCCTGTGGCTCCGGCAACTTCCTCTATCTGGCGCTGCTCACGCTCAAGGACATTGAACATCAGGTGATGCTGGAAGCCGAGACGCTGGGCCTGCAACGCGGTTTTCCGGCGGTCGGGCCGGATGTGGTTCTCGGTATCGAAATCAATCCCTACGCGGCGGAACTGGCGCGGCTGACGGTGTGGATTGGCGAGATTCAATGGATGCTCGGCCACGGCTACAACCTGAACG
>JAIFNF010000295.1 GCA_020047885.1 Gammaproteobacteria bacterium
CTAGGTGGCAGAGTGGTCATGCAGCGGCCTGCAAAGCCGTGGACGCCGGTTCGATTCCGACCCTAGCCTCCATTTCAGGATTCAACGCAGTAAATCAACCCGCCAAGTGCGGGTTTTTTAATGGGTTTATTGCAGTGGATTTTCAGTCATCACGGAAGCACGTAGGTTTTCGCTTCGCCGCTGTTCACCCGGTATTGGAGTTTATTGCAGAAAAAGCCGGATTTGGTCGTGGCCGCATCATTGGCTGGCAGCAGGCTTTGGCACAGGAGAACCGCTTTGGAAGAGTCCTTGGCGGATACGGTCATGATCTCCCGATCCTGGTATTGATCGAGCAGGTACGCGCCAGTCGTCGTCGATGGCGTCTTCGGGGCTTCCAGCGCCGCCGGTATGGCCACGGTGAATCCTTTGCCCAGCACCTTGCTATCCATGGTCAACGTCAGTGCGCCTTCCGCTGTTTCACTATAAGGCGGTGCGTAAGGCGCGGGGAGGCCAATGAGTTCGAGAGTATCCGGTTCGCCAAAGGTATTCGTCCAATTGATCGTGAGGTCTACCCAGGGCGCTGGACTGACTTCTGTCTCCCCCGAAATCAGTACCGCCTGCGGGGTGCCGAGGTTCACGATCATCGGCAGTTTTTCAAACGTATGCAGATAAGCCGCCTGTTCTATCCACTCGATGCGCAGCCAATCATCGCCGGTAGAACTGATCGTGATACTGACGTTGGGACCGGGAGCCGGACCGCCGTCCAGTAAATTGCTCATCGTTCCTGGACTCCCGGAACCCAGATTACAAACAAGAGAACCTCCAAAATCATTAAGTTTGATCTTGGAAAAAGTGAAAGGGAGGTTTTCCGACTTCCGGATCAATTCGCCTTCACTCAGTACGGCCAGCCCGGTGTTCAGCACCGGGGAACGCAGATCGACATCATCACAGGGCAGTTCATCGGTAAAGTACAGTTCATCGCCAGCAATGCGTGTTAATCCAGGTGCTCCCCGATTCGACGGACCATTGACCAGATGGTTGATAAAAATCAGGCTGGCGCTGCTTTGGGCGACGATCAGGCTAACCAGCGCGGTATCCAGCACCTTTTTCGCGTTATTTTCATTGATGTCCCCCTCCGAACTGCCGGACTCGAAACTGGCCGTGACCGTGCAATCCGCCGTAATCGGCGAGGTTTTATAACTGTCCAGAGTGAGAACTCCATCACAACCAATAACTTTAGCGGTATAGCCTTCGTCAGCGGTCACCTTGAAACTGGTCACCTGCCCATTCGGCACGGTTTGTGGAATCGATGGGTCAATCTTGCCGTTCGCTCCCGCCTTGGGCGTGACCGTAAAGCTGGCGGTCGGCAGGGCGAACGTGGCGCTGACCGTGCAGTTACTGGTAATCGGCCCGGTGGTGTAGAGATTGCCATCCAGCGTTCCGCCACAACCGACGACCGTGGCGAAATAGCCGGTTTCCGGCTTGACCGCAAAGGTGAGCACACTGCCATTCGCCCCAGCTTTGGGCGTAACGAGAAAGGCTGAGGTTTCGCCGCCTAAAATAAAGCGGAAATTGACGACGCAATTCGCTACGACTGGTGAAGTGACATAGCTGTTTCCCGCCAGCTCTCCACCGCAATCGCCGCCGATGGTGGTGGTGTAGCCCGCATCAGGCGTGACCGTAAAGGTATACACCCCATCTTTCAGAACCGTTTGCGGGGTATCGGGATAAACCTTGCCATGCTCGCCGATGGAGGGCGTGACGGTGAACTCGGTCTCGGCTTCCTCCCAGGCATTACAACCGGCGACCATCCCGGCGATGACGATCATCGTCGCGGCGTTAATCAAGACTCTTTTCAATAGCGCGTTCATGTTGTTATCTCAACTGTTTGCTTACACCGTATCCGGATCAATCCCCAGAGCGCGCAGGCGTTCGGCCAGCCGCGCTGCCCGCGCCCGTTCCTGTTCCACTTGCTGCTCGGCGGCTTTCCGGCACCGGGTCTCGGTTCGCAGATCCCGTACTTCTTCACCCCGGAACCACACCCGCACCTTGCGTCCCGGCGTCCATTCCCCCGGTGGCAACACCTCCAGTTCCAGCCCGGGAATCGCCACGCTTGGATAGCGGCAATCCCCCGGTAGCGGCACCACTTGATAGCGCCCGGTCCGTTCGTCATCACGATACCAGACCACGGATCGGGCATCGTCCGGCTCCGGGTAGATCAGCACAAATTCCCGCAGCCCATGCGCGGCGTTACGATCACGCATCAGCACCGTATCCTTGGCCTCTTTCTCGACCCTGGTCGTACTCACCACCTCGATCGCCAGCAACAACTCCGGAGCGGTCAGTCGCGCCACGCTCGGATTGGCGGTCAGCGCATAGTCGGGATACAGCGCCTGTTGTACCCCCTTTTCGGGCAACCAGTACCACACCGGGTTGTCGCTGACCACGCGCAAATCCGCTGCTTCCGCCACCTCATTCAGCAACGACCCCAGATAGAAAATGGTGTGCATGTGCGCAATCGACTGGGCCATCTCGAATTCGTCATCATAGTAGGGGGTGCCGGCCATCGATTCCGGTGGATGGAGCAAGGGAACCAGGCGCGGCATAGGGGTAACGCGCCGGGCATCGGCCCGCGCCGGGCGAACCGGGGAGTCCAGAACCAGGGATACCATCCGACGCCTCCTCAAGGTCAACGGCTGAAAATCAAAGGTTACAAGGAGCCAGGGGCCAAGGGCAAGACAACCCTCCTCGAATCACCAAATAAAGACTCTCCACGGCGATTTAATCCATAATCGCCACTCTTGCAGTCTTCACTACCGCTTACGCCCCCCGATAGAGCCATGTACACGGCGCATTTTGGTCTGCGCGAGCCGCCGTTCACCCTAACCCCGAACCCGGCTTACGTCTATTTCAGCCACCACCACCAGGAAGCCCTGGCGCACTTGCTGTATGGAACCGGCGAAAATGGCGGCTTTGTCCAGTTGACCGGCGAAGTGGGCACCGGCAAGACCACGCTGGTACGGACGCTCCTTGAACAGCGGCTGGACAATGTCGATATCGCGCTGTGCCTGAACCCGCAACTCACCGTTAAAGACCTGCTGGCGACGGTCTGCGACGAACTAGGCGCATCCCGGCTCGGCGCAGCGGCGCAACCCGACACCTTTGAAGATGCGCTGCAATTTCTCAGCAGCGCCCTCCCGATCAGCAAACCGTCATCCACCACGCTGAAGCCTTGGCTGGACGCGCTGAACGCCCACCTGTTGCAAACCCACGCGGCGGGTCGGCGCACGGTGCTGATCATCGACGAAGCCCAGTTGTTAAGTCGCGAAGTCCTGGAACAAGTCCGCCTGTTGACCAATCTGGAAACCGCCCGGCACAAACTGCTACGCATCATCCTGGTCGGCCAACCGGAATTGCGCGAGATGCTGGCCCGTCCCGACCTGCGGCAACTCGCTCAGCGCATCACCGCCCGCTACCACCTGTTGCCCCTGAATCGGCGCGAAACGGCCGCGTATATCGGCCACCGGTTGCAGGTCGCCGGTGGTCGTAACGACCTGTTCACCCGCAGCGCCCGGCGAGCGGTTTATCGACGCTCCAGCGGTGTTCCCCGCCTGATCAACATCATTTGCGACCGCGCCCTGCTCGGCGCTTACACTCAGGGAGCCAAACGGATTACCCCGCGCCATGTTCAGCGGGCGGCACGGGAAGCCCTGCCCGATTCCGTCCGTCAACCTGCCCGACGCCGCTGGCTGGCGTTCAGCATCGGCTTGGTGGGACTGGCTATGGTCGGCATCAGCCTGGAGCCGCGCTACGCTGAACCGCTGATCGCCTATGCCCAGTCGGTCGCCGCTTCCCTCACTGCCGTGAGCCGCAGCGTACTCCGACCACCTGAGAAGCCGTGAGATGTCCTACATTCTCGACGCCCTCCGTCAGGCGGAACGCGACCGCCAGCAGACTGAACAGCCCCTGCGGCCTCTGGAACCCCAGCCATCCAGCTTCCGCCGCTGGTGGATCGGCGGCGTCCTGTTGGGACTCCTGCTCAACGCCGCTTTGCTGGTCATCGTCCTGACGCCAGTGCGCCTGACAACCCCACCGGAACCCGCTTCATCGACCGTCGTCCAATCGTCTATCGCCGACATGCCAACGCCGCCGCCCAAACCGGCTCCGGATGAAGTGCGCAAACCGCCCAAGCCCGCGCCAACCCGTCCCGCACCGGCTAAAAAACCCGCAACACCCATGGCCAGATCGGTGGCTCCATCCAGCCCGCCTCTGGCTTCTCATCCAGAACCGGTTAGCGAACCGCCCTTGCTGGATGTATTGCCGGTGAATGCCCGTCGCAACATTCCAGCGCTGAAACTGGATGTGCATATTCACAGCGACCAGGCCCGTCAGCGCTTTGTCATCATCAACGGCCGCCGGTATCGGGAAGGGGAGCGGATTGAGGAAGGCCCGGTGCTGGAAGCCGTCACCCCCGAGGGTGCGACCTTGCGCCAGGGTCGTCAGCGGTTTCGGTTACCGGTGCGGTGAAAATCCGCCGCAACCCCGTATAATCACCGATCTCACACTTCGGAGTCTCATAGCGCCAACGGTATGGAATTCATTCGCGGTCAACATAATCTTCGTCCCCGGCATTACGGCTGTGTGGCGACCATCGGCAATTTCGACGGGATGCATCTCGGTCATCAGGCGATTCTGGGTCAGTTGGCCGAACCGGCGCGGCGACTGCATCTGCCCCGACTGGTGATGACCTTTGAGCCGCAACCGCAGGAATTCTTCGCCGGTCCTGCCGCTCCGCCCGCCCGGTTGATGCGCTTGCGGGAGAAGTTATTAGCGCTCAGTGGTCTGGGCATCGAACGGGTGCTGTGCCTGAAATTTGATCACCGGCTGGCGGCGCTGCCGGCCGAAACTTTTATTCAAGATTTGCTGGTGGCGCGCCTCGGCATTCGCTATTTGGTCATCGGCGACGATTTCCGCTTTGGCCATCGGCGCGCTGGCGATTTCGCCCTGCTGACCCAGGCCGGTCAGCGCCACGGTTTCGAGGTCGTCGATAACTACAGCCACATGATCGACGGCGAGCGGGTCAGCAGCACACGGGTGCGTCAGGCGCTGAGCTGGGGCGATCTGGAACTGGCGACCCGCCTGTTGGGTCGGCCCTATGATATGTGTGGCCGGGTGGCACATGGCGATCAACGCGGCCGCACCATTGGCTTCCCAACCGCCAACATTTATCTGCATCGCCGCGCAACGCCGGTGTATGGCGTCTACGCCGTGCTGATGAGCGGCCCCGGTTTGAAACCTTGGCCGGGCGTCGCCAATGTGGGGCACCGTCCAACCGTCGAAGGCGTTCGGGAACAACTGGAAGTGCATCTGCTCGACTTCCACGGCGATCTCTACGGCAAGCACGTTAAAGTCGATTTCCTGCGCTATCTGCGTCCGGAGCGGCATTTCGCGTCGCTGGACGCGTTGCGGCAGCAAATCCAGAAAGACGAGAAAGAGGCTCGCGCCTGGTTGACCGCACACAGCTTGATGCAAAATCCCCCCTCTCCCCCAACCCCTCTCCCTCAGGGTGAGAGGGGCGCTCATCACTTACCCGCTGCCCCGCGTGCTCCCCAGCCGCCAGGCCGTTAAGCACCGGTTCCCAGAGGTTCCTATCGTGGCCGATTACAAAGACACCCTTAACTTGCCGCAGACGGCTTTCCCGATGAAAGCTGATCTCGCCAAACGCGAACTGGATCTGCTGCGCGACTGGCGGGCGCTGGATCTGTACCAGCGCCAGCGCACGGAATTCGCCGGACGCCCGAAGTTTGTCCTGCATGACGGCCCGCCTTACGCGAATGGCGCGATTCACATCGGCCATGCGGTCAACAAGGTCATCAAGGACATCATCGTTAAGGCCAAGACCCTCGGGGGGTTCGACGCGCCTTATGTGCCGGGCTGGGATTGCCACGGGTTACCGATTGAGCAGGTCGTGGAGAAAAAGCTCGGCAAGGTCGGCGTCAAAGTCGATGCCCGCCAGTTCCGCACCGCCTGCCGGAATTTTGCCGGGGAACAGGTCGCCAGTCAGAGCGTCGATTTCCAGCGCCTGGGCATCCTCGGTGACTGGGACCACCCCTACCTGACCATGGATTTTCGCACCGAGGCCGACATCGTGCGGTCGCTGGCGCGCATCATTGCCAATGGCCATTTGTACCGTGGCTCCAAGCCGGTGTACTGGTGCATTGACTGCGGGTCGGCGCTGGCCGAGGCGGAAGTGGAATACGAAGACCGCGATTCCCCGGCGATTGATGTGCGCTTTCCGGTCGCCAATCCCGAAGCATTATTGGCTCGCCTGCATCATGTCGAAGGCCATGAAGGTCAGGGACCGTTGTCGGTGGTGATCTGGACGACGACACCCTGGACGTTGCCTGCGAACCGGGCCGTAGCGCTGAATCCGGGACTGGAGTACCTGATCGTTCAAGTCGAAACTGACCGCGGCCAGGAACGGCTGATCGTTGCCGAAGCGTTGTTGCAGGCGTCGCTGGCTCGCTGGCAGGTGGAAAAGTATCTGGTGCTGGCCAATGGTCTGGGTAGTGATTTGGAAGGCTTGGCGTTGCGCCATCCGTTCTATGACCGGGAAGTACCGGTGATTCTGGGCGACCATGTGACCACCGAAGCCGGTACCGGCGCGGTGCATACGGCACCCGCCCACGGTCAGGAAGACTATGTCGCCGGTTCCCGCTACGGCCTGCCGGTCGATAATCCGGTCGGGCCAGACGGCAAATTCCTGCCCGAAACCCCACTGTTCGGCGGTTTGCACGTCTTCGCCGCCAACGAACGGGTGACCGACACGCTCAAGGTGCACGGGATGTTATTGCGGATGGCGCGGATCAAGCACAGCTATCCGCACTGCTGGCGGCACAAGACCCCGGTGATCTACCGCGCTACCCCGCAGTGGTTCATCGGCATGGAGCACGGCGGACTACGCGCCCGCGCCCTGGCGGAGCTTAAAAAACTGCGGTTCACCCCCGACTGGGGCGAGGCGCGGTTGCAGGGCATGGTGGAAAATCGCCCGGACTGGTGCGTGTCCCGCCAGCGCTACTGGGGCGTGCCGATCACTCTGTTTACCCATAGCAAGAGCGGAGAACTGCACCCGCGCACTCAGGAATTGATGGAGCAGATCGCGCAGCGCATTGAACAGGGCGGCATCGATGCCTGGTTTGAACTGGATCCGGTGGAACTGCTAGGCGCGGAAGCCGCGGATTACGACAAGTCCTCCGATACGCTGGATGTCTGGTTCGATTCTGGCACCACGCATTTGTCGGTACTGGATCGCCGTCCCGAACTACATTTTCCGGCAGACCTGTATCTGGAAGGCTCCGACCAGCATCGCGGCTGGTTCCAGTCCTCGCTGCTGGCCTCGGTGGCGATGCGCGGCGTAGCGCCCTACAAGGGGTTGCTGACCCACGGCTTCACCGTGGACGCCCAGGGCCGCAAGATGTCCAAGTCGCTGGGCAATATCATCGCGCCGCAGAAAGTGGTGAATTCCCTGGGCGCGGATGTGCTGCGCTTGTGGGTCGCCGCGACCGATTATCGCAGTGAGATGAACGTGTCCGACGAGATTCTCAAGCGCATGGCCGATTCCTACCGGCGGATGCGCAACACCACCCGCTTCCTGTTGGCCAATCTGAACGGCTTTGATCCGGTGAAACATGTATTGTCGCCAGAGCAGATGCTGGCCCTGGATCGCTGGGCGGTGGATCGCGCCCGCCGCCTGCAAGAGGATGTGCTGGAGGCTTACGACCAGTATTCGTTTCATCTGATCTATCAGAAAATCCACAACTTCTGTTCAGTCGATATGGGCAGTCTGTACCTGGACATTATCAAGGATCGCCAGTACACCACCGGACGGGACAGCGTGGCCCGCCGTTCGGCGCAAACCGCGATGTACCACATTCTGGAAGCGATGACCCGCTGGCTGGCGCCGATTCTCAGCTTCACCGCTGAGGAAATCTGGCGGAACCTGCCCGGCGAACGCGAGACTTCGATTTTCCTGACCACCTGGTACACCGGACTGTTCGCGGTCAGCGACGATGACCCGTTCAACGCCGGGTACTGGGAACGGCTGAGCAACGTCCGTGAGCAGGTCAGTAAAAAGCTGGAGCGGTTGCGGGTGGACGGCGGCATCGGCTCCAGCCTGGATGCCGAAGTGAACCTGTATTGCGACGGTTCATTGGCGGCGGATTTGACGCAACTGGGCGATGAATTGCGGTTCTTCTTCATTACTTCCTACGTTCATGTCTACCCGATGGCGGACGCGCCCGGTGATGCGGAGTCAATCACCGTCAACGGCCAGGCGCTGGTGGTGGAAGCCATGGCCAGTGACCACGACAAGTGTGTACGCTGCTGGCATCACCGGATGGACGTCGGCCATTATCCCGATCACCCGGAACTGTGCGGACGCTGCGTGGAAAATGCGTTTGGTGCGGGGGAGGAACGGCGGTTTGCCTGATGTTCTGGTTGTCAATGTGCTGGAAAGCCGGAGGTATGCGATGCTCAAATCCTGGATCGGGTTGAGCCTTCTGGTCATCGTCCTGGATCAGGCGACCAAATATCTGGCGGAGACGCTGCTGGTCATGCATCAACCCGTACCGGTGCTGCCCGGCTTCAATCTGATGTTGACCTATAACACCGGCGCAGCCTTCAGCTTCCTGGCCGACGCCGGAGGCTGGCAGCGCTGGTTCTTTCTGGGACTGGGAACTGTGGTCAGTATCGGTTTAGTCATCTGGCTGATGCGCCTCAAGCCCGAGGAAAAAGTGCTGGCGGCGGCGCTGACACTCATTCTGGGCGGTGCGGTGGGTAACTTGATCGACCGTGCCTGGCTCGGCCAGGTGATTGACTTTATTCAACTCTACTACGACCGCTGGTACTGGCCGGCCTTCAATATCGCTGATTCCGCGATTACCGCAGGCGCGACGTTGCTGGTGCTGGAAAGTCTGTGGTCGAAAACCCCTCCGGATGCCTGACGACATGAACACCTTTATCCATCTCGCGAACCCGCGCGGTTTCTGCGCCGGGGTTGACCGGGCCATTGGCATTGTTGAACGGGCGCTGGACCGGTTCGGTGCGCCGATCTATGTGCGCCATGAAGTCGTGCATAACCGCTTTGTGGTGGACGACCTGCGCCAGCGGGGCGCGGTGTTCGTCGAGGAACTGGATGAAGTCCCGGATGGCGCGACGGTGATTTTCAGCGCCCACGGCGTTCCCCG
>JAIFNF010000144.1 GCA_020047885.1 Gammaproteobacteria bacterium
CCTTGGAAGCGTATTTTCGTGAGCACCCGCCCGCCAGCGTCAAACAGGCGATGGCGACCATTGAAACGCTCACTGGAGTGCGCCGCAGCCCCGAACGGGTGCGGTTATTCCTCAAGCGGATGGGGCAGCCCTTTTAAGGTGTCATAACTTTTTGTATATAAACAATAATAACTAAAAAATGACTTTTGTGATTTTACGCAATTAACATTCCAAAATTTTCAAAAATCAGCTAACTATATAAAATAATTTTATATAGTTGATATTTAATAATTTTTAGACAATTTTATCGTCAGATGTCGATCGACATATCCAAAGATATACTGCCCACCGTCATAACTTGACCTTTTAAACCGCTAAGACGCCAAGCGTCTTCGCTGGTTTTAATCTGTGTTCATCTGCGTTGATCTGCGGATCACAATGTTCAGTTTATGGCAGTGCCAAGTATAAATGGGTAAAACTAGAGGTTCGCTGCTAAAAGGTTCAAAACCCGGTGCCAGCGGATGCCAGCGAATGTTTACCCACCTTAAAAGGGCTGGCGGATGGGGCAATAGTTCGGACAGTTTTTGAGGGGATGGCAGGTAGGTAGCGGCATGGGGTCATGTTCGGATAAGCCATGATTCGGACAGTTTTGAGAACCGTAATGGCAGACCGCTTCCCCCTCGGGATAAAACGGCCGCTGCACCTGTAGCGGGCCTTGATGGGTACATTGCCTTAAAAAAGTGCGCTGCGCCCGCCGTTGAAAGCCGAGTTGTAAGTGTGCCTGCCAACCGGTTGCGGGCATCGCGTTATCCATGGTCATCGGGAAAAATCTGCACCTGCTTCTGCCTCCAAGAGTGATAACGCCTCGACCTGAATGGTGACTGCCTGATCCGGCGATACAAAAACTGGCGACCGATCCGCTGCACCGGCCAGCGCGACGGTCGGCGAAGGTCCCCAAGACGTTGTCGACCAGTTCCCGTCCGCGCCCGGCGACGCCATACAGTCCTACTGCTATTCAGTGGATAGCGGCTTTGGCAACGTCACTGCGGCGACCGCGTAGATTGCTACCGCCAGGGTGAGTACCAGCGTGAAGCCCCCAATAAGCGCGAGTACAAGGGCGAGAACGCTTGCTAACACACTTGAGGCACCGTTAATCGCCCAGTACCAACTTCTGTCTCGGCCATCCGAGTGACGCATGCCCAATGGCAGTAGCAGACCCATTCCGACGCCTGAGAGTCCGACGAACACAGCCGTAATCATCGCCCGCACCATGAAACTTTGAAACAAGGTTGCCGGGACCACAACATTGG
This sequence comes from Gammaproteobacteria bacterium, assembly GCA_020047885.1. Next base: position 1,290 of record JAIFNF010000144.1, read on the forward strand.
TGAGACCTAAACAAAGGACCCCGACCGTGAGGGAGACCAGCAGCGCGAGAAGCCGCGCCCTTTGGTCAGAGGCCCGCTGAGCCAATGACGAACCAAGGCCAGCCCCGAGAAGGAGCGCCCCGAGAACCACCGTCGTAGCGTAGCTCGGATGGCCCAGATAAAGCGTTAGGCGCTGAAGGAGAGGGATCTCCACGAACATAAACGCCACGCCGATCGCCGCGAAATAAGTCGTGTTGCGGAAAACCCCAGGTCCGCGAGGAAGACGGCCGCGAAACGCCAAGGGGAGGAAGAACAGAACGATGGTAATCGATGCCATTATCAGAGCCAGCCGGCGCAGCAGGGAAACACTCCCTTCACGCTCGCCGGTACCTTCGGTAGTTAGGCTCTCCCCCCCGTGCAGGAGGCTGAGTGTCTGGAAGAAGAACGGCCTGTCGTCCGTCGACGGAGAGAAGTCGTACCCCATCGCTTCGAAGGGGCCGGCACCCACCAAGAGCACTTGGGTCACCGGCGATTGCATCAGTGCGCCTTCCTGCGGCGGCCAGAGCAACTCAAAGCCTCTGCGCTCGGCGACCTGATTGATCTTGGACATTAGGGCTGCCGTTACGGGAGCGCGGAACACGAGCGTATTGGCAGTGCCGCCCGCGGCAAGGATCACCAGATGTGACCGCGGCTCGGCGACTCCTTCCCGGCGCAGAGCCTCCGCCGCCAGTAGTACTAGCCGCGCTGACTCCGGCCAAGCGGGGCCACGAACCCAGCGGCTGATGGACAGGACGCCATCGGGAGTGAGCCGTGTCCAGAAGCTGCGAAGCGCCTCCACGGTGTAGAGGCTGTTTTCAGTCAAGGCGTAGGCACCTGCGGAAGATGCCGCGAAAGTATCGATCTGGGAGATTTGCAGGACGTCACACAGCTTGGTGACACGGGAGAAGTGGTTGCGCCCTTCACCGACGAATGCCGACACGCCCGGAAGGTGATAGGGATCCCCCGAGAAGTTGCCAAACACCTTGGAAACAACATCGACCGTGAATGGATTCAGTTCGACGACCTCGACATCACGCACGCCCGCCTGCAGTGCCGTGAGGATGTCTTTGCCGCCCCCGCCGCCAATGATACAGGCTCTGGGACCAAGTCCAAGTTCGTAGGGCGCGGCTGTCACGTCGTAGGGAAGATACTCAGGAAACGGGGTGCCCGGCGCGTAGTTTAGGATCGGTGTGCCGGCGCTGCCATCCTGGTCGATCCAGAGTGACGCATCAGCCGGTGCCTTCTGCAGACGAGTGCCGACGCCCCAACCCACGAACTTCTGGGCCCAACTTTGAGGAAAAACGGTGATGCGAGCGGTTGGCGTCCAACGCTCGTAGAGGGGCTTTGTCGTCTCGATATAAAAGCGCGAGTACCTCAAATGATACATATCCCCCCAAACGACGCTCACAGCGATCGCGACACCGAGGATGCCGGCGATCACCCGCCAACGGCGGGTGAGGAGCATCAAGGCGGCCAAAGGCAGGATGCCCAGGGAAGCGACTACGGCGGGGGTGGGAAGACCCATCAGGAGGGGCACTGCAAGGATTGCTCCCAGCGCCGCGCCGCCCAGATCGGCCGAATACATCCGTGCGATGCGCTTTCCCTTCGCCTCCAGCAGGAGAATGCAGACGCCGGTGCCGAGGGCCAACATGGGAGCGAGCAGGCACACGACCCAGACGCTGATCGCTTGCTGCAAAGGCGCACCGGCGTGCACGATGAACAGTATCACCAGCGGGAGCGCGACGGCGCTCGCAAACAGTGCTCGGGGAAGCGCGCTAGGTCCCGGAGGGGCGACCGAAAGCCAGACTCCCGGTGCTGCCAGCCCAAGCATCGCTAGAGAGATTGCCAGAAACGCAAAATGATAGGAGAGGGTCACGCTCAAGATGCGCGTGACGAGCACTTCGAAGAGAATAATCGCCATAGCGAGCGCCGCGATTGCGACGTGGTGACGCCAGGTGATCTCCCGCTGGGGTGTTAGTAGTTCATCCACAAAACCTCCATAGAACCCCGGATGTTAATCCAGTGGCCGTAGTTAGGATGACGGTCTTGCATCTGCAATGAAGGATAGGCATTCAAAAAGGGGCAATCCCAAAGTATTCCCGTGCGCAGCATACTATTCGATGCTAGTGCTGCAACTGCGCGCTGAATTGACCAACAGAAGTAGGGCGAATAAGCGTAGCGTATCCGCCAGACCGGGCCGCCGGCGGATGCGGCGCAAGCGCCTTATCCGCCACCAGTTCCAGACCATAGCCTTCTTCCCGCGCCTGCCAGCCCAATCGCACCAAATCCACCAGCACCCGCGCTGCCGCTGTATAGGCAACGACCGCGTTGGTTTCCGGGTCAAGATGAGCACCCACCCAAGCCAGGTCTTCATCCAGAAGCGTTTTCAGATCGCCCTCGTGACAGCGTTGGCGGGCGTTCGTCAGGGCTTTGGCCAGAGCATGAAACCGGTCAATAGCAATACCCTGAAGCGGGCCTTGATGGGTACATTGCCTTAAAACGGTGCGCTGCTCCCGCCGCTGGAAGCCAAGTTGCAGCCGCGCCTGCCAACCCGTTGCGGGGATCAAGTTATCGACGGTCATCGGGAAAATCCCTCGGCGAGACGTCAGGCAACGCGCCTGCCGTTCAAGCGAATTGAGCAATGAAAGTATCGATTTCCGCCGCCAACTCGACGCGGGCTTGCAGGCCATGAATCCAGCGCTCGGGAATCGCCTGGACGCCCAGCGCCGCGCCCAGAATTGCTCCCAGTACCGCCCCGCGATGGCAATTATCGCCACCGACATGGGTATTGGCGATCAGCGCGGTCTCGAAGTCGTCGGCATAGCGCGCCGCTAGGTACAGAGCCGCCGGCAATGACTGATCGATGTAGCAGGCGGGACTCAGCAACCGGCCGATCACGTCCAGATCGGATTGTCGGTTACGCCGAATCCGTTCGATCACCGTTGCGGCAGGAAAGCCCAGCCGTTCGGCAGTGGTACAGGCCAGCGTTTCTACGGGAACCGTGTCCTCCTGGAGTAAACAGACCAGCAATTCGCCGAAGGCCAGCGCGTAGCGTTCCAGCTTCGGGGAGCGGTGGGTCAACCGCAACTGGGTCAACAGGGCGGTATCCACGGCCGCCCGGTCACCTTTCCCCACCGTGGCGAAAATGACCGGAGGCAACGAGACCAGGCCACCGATCGACGCTGTGTCATGGCCTTCCGCTCCAGCGCAACGCTCCGGTGGCAAACCCCGCATGTAATTGGCGAAGAAATCCCGGTGATAGGACTCGGCGTAGGTATCGTTGTGGCTATCCGGCGCGGTCATAAAGGCGATGTAATCACGCAGGAACGCGGCTGGATCATAGCGCCCGGCGGCATTCAGCGACCGGATTAACACCCGCACGCACAGCAGATTCAGGGTGTTGTCGCCTGGACGCATCCCCTGGTGGTAATGGATATTGGGCTGGCCCCAGTACGATTTTTTGCCTTTGAGGATGACGCTGCCGACCACTTCGCCTTCCTGGGAACCACGCCCGGCGTGACCGGTACTGGCCAGCGGCATGATCGAACTCGGATGGCAGGCCTTCGGGGCCTGATAGTCGCGGATCGTGCCGAAGTCCCGTTGCAGGGCGGCGACGTTGTAGTACCAATGGACCGGCATCGCCAACGCGTCGCCGACGAACATCCCCCATAAAGCGCCCCGGATTCGGTCTGCGCGAGTCAACATGGGCATGATTTCACCTCGGGGTCGTCCCGGAAGCCGTGGAGGTCATGTACTCACTCGTTACCAACCCGCCGCCATAACATGGCGTGAGTCACGATGTACTGGTATTTCCGGGCATGTTCGCGGATGACCAGCGGCACGTCGGCTTCGCGCAACAACTCGAATCCCTCCGCCTGCAGAAATTCACGCAGCGCCACCGCACTGGTGACCGGTTGGCCATCCTGTTCGTAACCGCCCAACCACGCTTCCGGCGGGGTGAACGCTTCCAGCCAACTGTAGGGAGAGAAAATCGCCAGCAGACCGCCCGGTTTGACCAATCCCCGTGGACCGCCTAGCCGCCCGAGCAGCGCCTTGGGGCTGGGCAGCCGACAGAGCAGATTAGCCAGCAACACCGCGTCGAGATCCATCAGTTCGGCGGGCAACGAACAGGCGTCGGCCTGCCGAAAGCTCACCCGGCTTCGGTCGATGGCGGGATCGACCATTGCGTTCCGCGTAGTCCCCAGTTGGCCCTCGTCCTTGCGGAAATAGCGCAGTTCGCCATCCCGGCGCAACGTATCCGCTGCATCGATGAAAGCGCGGCTCAGATCCACGCCCAGCACCTCCCGGTATTCACGCGCCAGTTCAAAACTGGCGCGACCCACCGCACAACCCACGTCTAGCGCCTTGCCCGTCAGCACCCCATAGTCGCGGGCGGCGTCGAGCAGCCAGCGGGCGCAGCGCACCGGGAATTCAACCGCGTCATGCGGCCCGAAGGGATAAGGCATTTGCTCCTGAGGCGAACCATAATGCAGTAGCAGATAGTCATTCACTATTTGCGGGTCTTCGTACACCTGACCTGCCGAATCGACCCCATCCAGCCGCACCGCGCTACCGTCGCCCTCGCTCTGCACCAGCCGGAATCCGGCATGTTGGAAAAAGTGCGGGCGAAAGTGGAAACGCGCCCACCGACTGGCCTCGTCGCCGGTGGACGCCCAGGAACCGCCCAGGATCATCTGGTGCTGGCCGTCATAACAGGGGGTGCTAAAATCGTCGTAATAGGGATGAACCCGGGCGCCGGGCAGCGGGTTGAAAAGATCTTCCTGCCACTGCCAGACGTTGCCGGACACATCGTAAAAGCCCGCCTCGGTCGGTTGTCCGGCAGCGACCGGCCAGGAAGAACTCCAGGCCAGATTGAGATTCGCGCCGCCTTCCTCCGCCAGGGACACGCCGTTGTAATTCATCACGGGGTCTGATTCGACGCCGGAGGCGGCCGCCTGTGATGGCCGCGCGAGACGTAGCGCCTGATGTTCGGCCTCACTGGACAGCCGGTAAGCGGCTCCATCCTGCTCGGCGCGCCAGGCGCAATAGGCTTTAGCCTCGTGGCCATTGACCTCAACCGGCCAGTCCCACGGCATGTCAATCACTTCAAACAGGGTGCGCAACTGGTAGCGGTGTAGACCGGCGGGACCGTGCGGCACCCAGAACGTCGGGCTTTTGACATTACGAAAGGAGCGCCACGCCCAGCCGGTCGCCGACCAGTAGCGCGGCTCGCGATAGCCGCCAGCCGTGACGAAGGCGTGGAATTCACCGTTGCTGACCAGATAACGGCTGGCTCGGAACGCGGGGATCGTGGTTTCGCGCCGCCCGTACTCGTTATCCCAACCGTAGGAAGGCCAATCGAGCGGTTTGCCAAGAACGAGGGTTTGACCGGGTACGTCAATCAGATCATTGGCCGGAAATTCACGACCGGCCTGGGGCGGAAAGCCCGCTGCCGACTGTTCGGCGGTTGGATGCAGGCGCGGCCATTCGGCGGGACGTTGAACCAGCGTCAGCGGCAATTCGCGGATCAACACCGAAGAGGTTTCCAGGTGAATCCGTTCATGCTCAAAGCCCATGAACAGCGCCCACAGCGGATGTTTCTGCTGGATAGGCGGATGACCGGGCACTAGGCCCGGATGGGTTTCGATCACCTCCCGCACCGTGCGATAGACCTGCTGGCGATAGGCATGGACCTCCTGGATACGCGGCCAGAGCATTACATTTTTGGATAGGTCGTCCCAGCGCATTTCGTCCACGCCGGTTTCAAACAACTGCTCGAAGTACGGATTCAGGGGCTTTTCGATCAAACCGGCCACCCGCAGCTTGTTGATGTATAGCGCCGGGGGATGCCCGTAGTAGAAGATCATCGGGTGACGCAGGTGATGGTAGGGCGGGCGAAAGAAGGCTTCCTCACCCTGAAGCCCCGAAAACAGCACCTCAGTTAATGTCCAGGTATTGTCAAAGTAATCCAGCGTCTGCTGGCGGGTGCAGGTCGCCAGATTCGGCAACGGCAGCGAAGTCAGCGTACCGTCCGATTGCCGTCCTGGGGTGTCTTGCGGCGTCTGCCCTGTCCACCACCCTACCGGGCGGGGACCCGTGAGTTCAGCATCCCATTCGTAGCGCAGGTTGTTACGCCAGGGTTCGGCAGTGTGGTCTGGAGTCGCGTTCGCTAGTGGTGGAGTCATTGATCGTTCCTGTTTGATTTGGCGCGAATGGGGGTAAGCCGCCGCAATCGAAGTTAGTCAATACTTGTACAATAATAGTTCGCGAAGTTTTTGAAGGACACAGCGGTAGGGTAGCGGCGACGCGTCGTATTGGCTATACTTGTTGAACTCTTCAACAAATCAGGAGCAACTCGCATGGCTACCGTCAATTTCAGCGTCCCCGAAGACGTCAAGCAAGCTTTCAATGAAGCCTTTCAGGGCAAGAACAAGAGCGCCATAATTGCCGACCTGATGCGCGAGGCGGTGGAACGCGCCCAGCGTCGGCAATTACAAAGCGAAGCGATTGATCGGATTTTGGCGTTACGCGCCCAAACCAAAC
>JAIFNF010000190.1 GCA_020047885.1 Gammaproteobacteria bacterium
GACTATGCCGGCAATGCTGCGGTCGATCTCGCAGTCTGGAAACACGCCCGCCGCGCCATGGTCGTCAACGCCAGTTCGTCGATCGTCCAACAAGCCCGCGCCATGTGTGAAGTGGAGCGCGTTTTCAGCCCGCCTGAAAAACCATGGCGGCCCTGGGTCAAGGAATTGCGGCTGTATCAGTGGTTGAAAAATGTCTTGATCTTCATACCGCTGGCAGCGGGCCATGTCTGGGATCAGCCGGACAAACTGCTGCTGGCGCTATTGGCCTTCCTCAGCTTCGGACTGTGCGCCTCCAGCGTTTACTTGCTCAACGACCTGCTGGATCTTGGAGCCGACCGCCGCCACCCCCGCAAATGCCGCCGTCCCTTCGCCGCCGGTACGCTACCCATCGCGCAGGGCGTCGCCGCCATCCCCATCTTGCTGATCGCCGCGTTCGGCCTGAGTGTGCTGATCACACCTGAATTTACTGCGGTGCTGGCGACTTATTATGCCTTCACTCTCGCCTATTCGCTGCGGCTCAAGCGATCCCTGATGCTCGACGCCGTCGTGCTGGCCGGGCTGTACACCCTGCGAATTATCGCGGGTGCCGCCGCTGTACATATCATGCCTTCGTTCTGGCTCCTGGCATTTTCCATGTTCCTGTTCCTCAGCCTGGCGCTGGTCAAACGCTATTCCGAACTGTGGACGTTGCGGGAACGCGGCGAACTCAGCGCCCAGGGCCGCGGCTATCGTGTTGACGATCTGGGCCTCCTGCAAAATCTGGGCAGTGCGTCTGGTTATCTCGCCGTGCTGGTGCTGGCGCTGTACGTGAATACGGAAACCAGCCGCGAACTCTACGGTCAACCGCTGGCCATCTGGCTGCTCTGCCCGGTGCTGTTGTACTGGATTAGCTGGGTCTGGCTGATGACCCATCGCGGTGAAATGCATGATGACCCGATCGTATTCGCCCTGACGGATCGCCATAGCCGCTATGCGCTCTTAGCCTGCCTCCTGATCTTCCTGGGTGCGATGCCGCAATGAGCGCCACGACGCCCACCAGTTGGGGCCGTTACCCCGTCTCCAGACCCCGGCAGATGCACACCTGCCGCGATGGGCAACCGCTTATCCTGCCCGATACCGCCCCCTGCCTGCCGTTCGGCAACGGCCGCAGCTACGGCGATGTCTGCCTGAACAATGACGGTACCTTGCTGCTGACCCGAGGCTTGGATCGGTTCATCACGTTTGATCCGGCCAGTGGCGTCCTCCGCGCCGAAGCCGGAGTGCTATTAGCCGACATTCTGGCGCTGATAGTCCCCCAGGGCTGGTTCCTGCCGGTCACGCCGGGAACCCAGTTCGTCACCCTCGGTGGCGCGATCGCCAATGATGTCCATGGCAAGAATCACCATGTCGCCGGCAGTTTCGGCTGCCATGTCCACGCCTTTGAACTGCTGCGCTCTGATGGCAACCGCCTGCTCTGCTCCCCGATGCAGAACCTCGACTGGTTTCAGGCCACCGTGGGCGGACTGGGACTGACCGGGTTGATCACCTGGGTGGAAATTCAGTTGCAGCGCATCGCCAGCCCCTGGATCTTGGCCGAACATCGCCGCTTCGCCAGTCTGGACGAGTTTCTGACGCTCGATGCCGAGTATGAGACCCGCTATCCCTATATCGTGTCCTGGATCGATTGCGCCGCCGGGCTGGGCAGAGGGATTTACATGGCCGGGATGCACGCGCCGCCGGGGTTGATGAAAGCCGCGCCGCCGGAACGCCGAACCTTGACCGTGCCATTCATGCCGCCGATCTCGCTGGTGAACCGCCCCAGTGTCGGCGTTTTCAACCGGCTGTATTACCACTTGCCCCGTCCAGCCCGTGGTTTAACCCCGTATCAACCGTTCTTCTACCCGCTGGACAATCTGCGGGAATGGAATCGACTGTACGGACGACCGGGCTTTTTCCAGTACCAATGCGTTATTCCGCCCCACGATGCGCGTGAGGCGCTGCGGGAAATCCTGGCACGAATCGCCGCTAGTGGTCAGGGATCGATGCTGGCGGTGCTAAAACGCTTCGGTGATAAAACTTCGGGGGGGTTACTGTCCTTCCCTCGACCCGGCGTCACTCTGGCGCTGGATTTCCCGAATCGGGGAGCGGCCACACTGGAGTTGTTGGAGCGACTGGATGACGTCACCCGCCAGGCCAGTGGCGCGGTCTATCCCGCCAAGGATGCCCGGATGAGTGGGGACAGCTTCCGCCGATACTTTCCGCAATGGGCGGAATTTAGCCGCTATATCGATCCCGGCTTCTCCTCCAGTTTCTGGCGGCGGGTTAGCAGTGAATGAATACGACTCTCACCTCCAACGCCACTCCCAACCGGAGTAGCGAGCATCCAAGGTCATCTACCATGCGCAACATTCTAATTATTGGTGCCACTTCAGCGATTGCGGAAGCCACTGCCCGCCGTTTCGCCGCTACCGGTGCCCGCTTTTACCTGGTGGGGCGTCACACCGAACGACTCACGACCATCGCCCGTGATCTGGAAATTCGCTCCGGTCAGCCGGTGGCTTATGAAAGTCTCGATCTCGACCAGCTTGACGCCCATCCGGCCTTGCTGGAACGAGCGAGCCAAATTCTCGGCGACATTGACATCGCGCTCATCGCGCACGGGACGCTGCCGGATCAGAACGCCTGTCAGCAATCGGTAGAGAACACCCTGGCGGCGATTCACACCAATGCCTTGAGCGTGATCAGTCTGGCGACGCTGCTGGCCAATGACTTTGAGGCGCGTGGGCGTGGAACGCTGATCGCCATCAGCTCCGTGGCGGGCGACCGGGGCCGACAAAGCAACTACGTCTACGGCGCGGCCAAAGGCATGGTCAGCCTGTTCCTGCAAGGATTGCGCAACCGGTTGAGCCGCCAAGGCGTCCACGTTATCACCATTAAGCCCGGCTTTGTGGATACCCCGATGACGGCGGCATTTGAGAAGAAAGGTCTGCTCTGGGCGCAACCCGATCAAATCGCTCAGGGCATTGTCGCGGCGGTTGAGCGGGGTCGGAACGAAGTCTATCTGCCCGGATTTTGGCGCTGGATCATGCTGATCATTCAGCACATCCCGGAGGGCATCTTCAAGCGTTTGAAGCTGTAGCGACCGGGCGTGGCCAGGCTTTCAGAATGGACTGCACCACCGTCGCCAGCGGGATAGCGAAGAACACGCCCCAGAACCCCCACAATCCGCCAAATACCAGCACTGCCGTAATAATCGCGATGGGATGCAGATCAACCACTTCGGAAAACAGCAGTGGCACTAACACGTTGCCATCCAATCCCTGAATCACCAGATACACGCCCAGCAACCACAGAAAATCCGGCCCCCAGCCCCACTGGAAAAACGCGACCAATGCAACAGGAGCCGTCACCACCACGGCACCAATATAGGGCACGATAACCGATAACCCCACCATCAGCGCCAGTAACATGGCAAATTGCAAGCCCAGGTAGGCAAATGCGGCGAACGTCATCACCCACACCACTACAATCTCCAGAAACTTGCCCCGCACGTAATTACCCATCTGCCGATCTACTTCACGCCAGACCTGTTGCGCCAGAGTGTGATCGCTGGGCAGGAAGCTGTGCAGCCAGTCAAGAATCAACTCTTTGTCTTTCAAAAAGAAAAATACCAAGAGGGGCAGCAACACCAGATAAATCACGACGGTCATCATCCCCATCCCTGCCGCCAGCGACCATGACAGGATTTTCTGCCCCCAGGTCGCAATTTCCGCCCGTACCGCGTTAATCACCTCCAGTACCTGAGCCTCGGTAATAAATTCCGGGTACTGAGCCGGCAAACTCAGCAGCAAATTCTGGCCATGAATAATCATGTTGGGCAATTGTTGAATCAACTGGGTCAATTGCCGCGAGGCGAGTGGCAGCAAGCCCAGCAGCAAAAACAACACGAAAGCGATGAACAGCATGAACACTACCAATACCGCCAGCAGGCGCGGCATCCGCAACTGTCGCTGAAATTGCAGGACTACCCCTTCCAGTAAATAGGCGATCACCATGCTGGCCAGCACCGGTGCCAAATCCTGACCCATCACCAGAACGACGCTGGTGCCCATCACCATGACGACCGTCAAAATGACCGCCTGCGGGTCGTGGAAAAATCGTTGAAACCAGTCACTGATCATTTTCATAGTGGGTCGCCAAGTATTCTCTTTTTCGTTTTGAGCGATGTTAAAGCAAAGCCGCTCCCATCCCAAACCCTGCCGCCGAACCGCCATCCCTTATTGCGGTCTATCCATGCCTGGAACTGCTTTAGTGCATCGCACCAAGGCAGTGCAATAGTGAGCGCTACTTTGAATGTCGGCTTCTTTTCTGAAGAATCGTTCAGAAACCGTTAAGGCACTGTCAATACAATAAATAATTGATTTATATTTTTTTAGTGGAAAACATCCACCTTTGGCATCCCTAGATCCCGCCGGAACCCCAAGCCTGAATATTGTCCAAAAAATAAAGAATGGTTCGTTAGTTGCATTATTTTCTTCAGAACGTCCACAGGGGAATTCGAACCGGAAGCTGCTGCGCTGCCGCGATTCCAACGAGAGGTGAATTATGAAAATTTTCAACCGCTACCTGTCGCGCTACGAAGAGAGCCGCGAAGAGGTGCTGACCCTCCAGGACTACCTGGAATTGTGCAAGGCCGACCCGACTATTTACGCCAGTGCTGCTGAGCGGTTGCTGAAAGCCATTGGCGAGCCGGAACTGGTCGACACCCGTAATGACCAGCGCCTGTCACGCATTTTCCAGAACAAGGTTCTCAAGATCTATCCCGCCTTTGAAGAATTCTACGGGATGGAAGACGCCATCGAGCAGATTGTTTCCTATCTCCGCCACGCCGCGCAGGGACTGGAGGAAAAGAAGCAGATTCTCTACCTGTTGGGTCCGGTAGGCGGTGGCAAATCCTCACTGGCCGAGCGGCTCAAGCAGTTGATGGAGCGGGTGCCGTTCTACGCCATCAAGGATTCGCCGGTGTTTGAATCACCGCTAGGGTTGTTCAATCCCGACGAAGACGGCCCGATTCTGGAAGAAGATTACGGCATCCCTGGCCGCTACCTGCGCTACATCATGTCGCCGTGGGCGGCCAAGCGCTTGCAGGAATATAACGGCGACATCACCAAATTCAAGGTGGTCAAACTCCGACCCTCGGTGCTGCATCAAATCGCCGTCGCCAAGACCGAACCAGGCGATGAGAACAATCAGGACATTTCCTCGCTGGTCGGCAAGGTGGACATCCGCAAGCTGGAGCATTTCGCCCAGAACGACCCGGACGCCTACAGCTTCTCCGGTGCCCTGTGCCGCGCCAATCGTGGGCTGATGGAATTCGTCGAAATGTTCAAGGCTCCGATCAAGGTGCTGCACCCCTTGCTCACCGCGACTCAGGAAGGCAATTACAACAGCACCGAAGGACTGTCAGCCATTCCGTTCGAGGGCATCATTCTCGCGCACTGCTTCAGCGAAGATACCGACATTCTCACTGAAGGCGGCTGGAAGCGGCGTGAAGACGTCGAAGTGGGCGACGCCATCGCCACCTTTAACAAGGCCACCGGCAAGATCGAATATCAGCCGGCGCTGCAGAAATATGAACAATATTACGAAGGGCCGATGTACCACCTGTCCAGCTCGGCTGCCGATCATCTGGTGACTCCGAATCACAAGATCATCTATGAGTCTTATGGGAGCTACAAGGAAACCATCGCTGAAGAGTTCTTTGTCAAAGGCGCACATTTACCGGTTTCGGGTCTCATCAATCGCCCGGATCTGGAGTACTACCAGAGCGATGAGGAATTGCGCTTCCACGTCTGGTGCGTGACCGAGGGTTCGGTGCATTACATTGCCAAGGATGGGCGCATCAATTATCGCTTCCATTTCAGCAAAGACCGCAAGATTCAGATGTTCCGGGAACTGGTTGCAAACATGGACTTTAAGTGGCAGGAGAACGGAGAAACCGAAGACGGGACTACGGCGTTCTATGTGAAGCGGGTTCACCCGAAATTCACCAAACAGTTGACCGAAATACATCGGCTGTTGTCCCCTCGCCAAGCCAGCATCCTGCTGCAGGAATGGGGCGTGACGGATGGCAGTCAGGGTTCCAACAGCCGATCCAACCATTACCAGCTTGGCACCAACGTGCCCTTCCATCGCGACCTGTTGCAAGAGCTGGCGGCACTCAGCGGCCATAAGACTACCTGCGCTCTGAGCAAAAAGGACGGCTATGCGGACGTGTTCATGCTCAACACGCGCCTGGGCGTGACCCATGTACGCAGTGACGACGTAAACAAGGGCACGGTCGACTACGCCGGGATGGTCTGGTGTCTGGAAACAGCAAATCATACGCTGATCGCCCGCCGCAACGGCAAGGTGTTGATTACCGGCAATTCGAACGAGTCCGAATGGCAGTCATTCAAGGGCAACAAGAACAACGAGGCGTTCCTCGACCGGGTTTACATCGTCAAAGTGCCCTACTGCCTGCGGGTGTCGGATGAGGTCAAGATTTACCAGAAATTGCTGACTCACAGTTCCCTGTCCGAAGCGCCTTGCGCCCCCGGTACCCTGGAAATGCTCGGGCGGTTCTCAGTGCTGACCCGGATCAAGGAACCGGAAAACTCCAGTATCTTCTCCAAGATGCGGGTTTACGACGGTGAGAACCTCAAGGACACCGATCCCAAGGCCAAGTCGATGCAGGAATACCGCGACTACGCCGGGGTGGACGAGGGGATGAACGGTATTTCCACCCGGTTCGCCTTCAAGATCCTGTCCCAGGTGTTCAACTTCGACAACGCCGAAATCGCCGCCAACCCGGTGCATTTGCTGTATGTGCTGGAACGGCAGATTGAACGGGAGCAATTCCCGGCGGAAGTCGAGGAGAAATATCTATCCTATCTGAAAGGCTACCTGGCACCGCGCTACGCCGAATTCATCGGTAAGGAACTGCAACAGGCTTATCTGGAATCCTATTCCGAGTACGGGCAGAACATCTTCGACCGGTATGTGACCTACGCCGACTTCTGGATTCAGGATCAGGAATTCCGCGACCCGGATACCGGCGAATCGTTCGACCGGGGGGCGCTGAACGTGGAACTGGAGAAGATCGAGAAGCCGGCCGGGATCAGCAATCCCAAGGACTTCCGCAACGAGATCGTCAACTTCGTGCTGCGCGCCAAAGCCAAGAACGCGGGTAAGAATCCGGTCTGGACCAGCTATGAAAAGCTGCGGGCGGTGATCGAGAAGAAGATGTTCTCCACCACCGAAGACCTGCTGCCAGTGATCAGCTTCAACACCAAGTCCAGCGCCGACGAGCAGAAGAAACACGCCGAGTTTGTAGATCGGATGGTGGCCAAGGGCTACACCGCCAAACAGGTGCGGCTGCTGTCCGACTGGTATTTGCGAGTCCGCAAGGCATCCTGATTAAGGAGACCGCTGATGGCCACGTTTATCGACCGCCGGCTGGATGGCAAGAACAAAAGTTCGGTCAACCGCCAGCGTTTTATCCGGCGCTTCAAGGGCCAGATCAAAAAAGCCGTGGCCGAGGCCATGAATGGCCGCAGCATCACTGACATGGACACGGGCGAGAAGGTCAACATCCCGTCCCGCGACCTGTCGGAGCCGGTGTTTAGCCACGGTCCCGGCGGCCGCCGTGAAGCGATTCATCCCGGCAACCGGGAGTTCACTCCCGGCGACCGCGTGGCTCGACCCCAGGGCGGTGCAGGCGGTGGGGCGGGCAGTGGTCAGGCCAGCAATACCGGCGAAGGCGAGGATGATTTCGTCTTTGAATTGTCCCGCGAGGAATTCCTGGAACTGTTCTTTGACGACC
>JAIFNF010000061.1 GCA_020047885.1 Gammaproteobacteria bacterium
AGATCGGTCAAGCCGACACAGTCTTCATAAGTTAACATGTCACACCTCCAGTTGCTGAAAAACCCCTTCTCGGTTCGTCCTTGGCCGAATGACCGAAGCGCGTTTGCGGCTCTGTGGTACGCGTTCCGCCGATCCTTTCCTAGAGGCTCAATCCTGCTCCCGTTCCGGTCAGCCTCCAGACGCAAAGTGTAGCACAAAAAGACATAAATTCCACCTGAATTTTGTGGTTTCCCACGTTCAGGTTTCCCGGAATCACTGGATGACGCTGATTAGCGGGTGACACGGAAAAAATCTGTGTCATTTGCGCAGGGGGTCACAGGAAAATTGATGGAAGGATATTTACTACGAGCGAACTAAGCCATTATCTGAAGGCCGTAATCAACGAATAGCAGGCTTGAGCATCTTCGGCCAGTTCAAAAAAGTTGATCGTGCGTTTCCGCCACTGAGAAAAGTTAAATTGGTGATCGAGTTCGTTCATATCGCGGAAGCCCATACTCCAGTCTGGAAAGACGCGCTGGTGAGAATTTCTACTCATTACTTCATGAAACTGCGTGTGGCGCAGGTCCTTACGAATCCGCTCGACCAGGCTCAAAACGATCTCGCGGCGCCCCTCAATCATCTGCATAAATTGACCATGTTGATACAGTAAAAAACCGGTTAACCCATGCGCGGTGTTAAATGCTTGCGCTTGGTCGAGCAGAATTTTTAACTCATGGGTTTCCATAGACCGGATTGCTTTACTGACATAAAGCATAAAATAAATCGGCGCATCTATAGTTCCTTGCGAGAGAACCATTTGCTGCTCAACCGTATCCAATAGCTGGGGTTCCGGCATCGGTCGATAAAAATAAAAGCCTTGGACATAATCGCATGCCATCGCTTTTAACTCGGTGAGTTGATCAATATTTTCGACGCCTTCCGCAATCGTTTCCAAACCCAGGGCGTTGGCCATGCTAATGACCGCTGATGCGATAATCCGGCTCTCATGGCGCTTGTCGAGACCATCGATGAATTCACAGTCGATTTTCAGCGTTTGTACCGGCATACGCAGTAATTGAGACAATGATGAATAGCCCGTACCAAAGTCATCTACGGCTACCCGCAAACCCAGTTTCGCCAATTCCCGCAGTACTCGCAAATTCGATTCCACGTCAGACATTAACGACGTTTCAGTAATTTCTAACAAAATGCGTGAAGCATCCGCACCATACTGATTCAGAAATGCTGAAAATTGTTCTGGCAGATCAGGATTATCCAGTTGCCGAGTCGAGAGATTGACCGAGATATAAGGGGCTTTTTCAGCCAAGCGGTGACGCCACTCGACTTCCATCCGACACGCTTGTTCAAATACCCAGGCACCGATCGGTAAAATGCTGCCCGTCATCTCGGCAATCGGAATAAAGAAGGCTGGCGATACCTCCCCTTCCGGCGGCGACCAGCGCAACAGCAGTTCTGCACCACGAATAGCCCCGTTGCTGATAGCGACAATGGGTTGACACAGCAGGCGTAATTCTTTTTGTTCCAGCGCATTGCGGAGACTGGCCGCGACTTCCACACGGCGAAGGGCTTTTTCATGGAGGTCTTCATTAAAGAACTGCCAACTATCCCGACCCCGTTCTTTTACGCTGTACATGGCGGAGTCGGCATAACGTAACAGATCGTCTGCCGAGAACGTGGAACCGTGGCCAATAGCAATGCCGATGCTGGCGGTGACCGATAATGTCCGTTCGGCAACGATGAAGGGTTCACGCAGGGTGTTGTTCAGGCGTTCGGCCAGGCTGGACAAGGTGGTCGGTTCGTCAATTTGCTCACACAGAATCAGAAATTCATCACCGCCTAACCGACCCACCGTATCACCGGGGCGAACCTGCGTAACCAGGCGATTGGCCGTGCTAATTAATAGCTCGTCGCCAATATCATGACCATGACTGTCATTGATGATTTTGAACCCGTCCAAATCAATGAACAGGAGCGCAACACTACGACCTTGACGCTTGGAACGTTTTAATGCGCTGGTCAGGCGTTCACGAATCAGGGCACGATTGGGGAGTTGGGTCAGGGAATCATGGGTTGCTTTCCACATCAATTCTTCCTGAATCCGCTGGCGTTCGGTGATGTCACGCAAGCTGGCGACCAGGATCCATTCCCCATTATCTTGGACCTTGGTGATAGACGCTTCTGCCGGAAAGGTCGAACCATCCTTGCGATAGCCGGACACTTCACCCCGCTGTCCCATGGGAATCGCCGTTTCGGGACTGGCGATGAATCTTTCAATATGCGCCTGGTGATGGTGGCGAAATTGCGGCGGGGTCAGGAGATGCACGGACAGGTCGATGAGTTCTGCTTCGTCATAGCCGAATAACCGAACGGCGTTGTAGTTGGCCTGGATGATGATCCCGTCTTCGCGAATCGCAATAATCGCGATATCCGCAACCGCGAGAATTTTTTCAATAGGCGCAGCAGACGGGGAAACGGCTGAGGTGGCCGGATCCATGGGCGCAGGCGGTAAAATCGGGGCCTCCCGCGACAGGTGGGCAAAATTACAGCGATAACGTTCGGGAATCTGTGGCGGGTTACAGCCGAAGTTCTCAATGATAGTGAAAGCACCGTCCGCATTGCATCGCGCCAGGAAGGTGTTGACATGCGCATGGTGGGTAGCAGAATCCATGTGCACGGAGCCTTGCGGGCCATTCACCGTGACCTGTTCCAAAGCCGCTACCAGGTCATCCGCAGCCAGCGATTGCGCGATTTCGGCAGCGCGGGCAAAGGCATGGACACAGAGATATGCGCCTTCCCCGAAATTAGTCATTAATCCGTTGCCCTGCGGCCAAATCCCGGTGACCTCGGGTAAGGCGGCGAGTCGCTTCAGGTAGTGATGATTTTCCGGGGTATCCACCGACATAAAATAGGTGTTGCTGGAATAAAAGCCCTCCCGCACCTCCGGGCTAAGGCAGCTCGCGATGGCTTCGTCAAAATGCCCCATGACTACTGAAATGCGCTTCTTCAGACCGTATTGGGTAAAGCGGGTCAGCAAGTTCACTTGATCACTGCCGGCAAAGTACGGGATAAACACATCCGCCCCTGATTTTGCCAACCGGTTCAGTAATGCGTCCAGATCATCACTATCACTACTCAGTGAGAGATACTCTTCGCCTACCACGTCGCCGCCCAGCGCCAGCAACGCCTGCTTGGCAGCGTCTATCGAACCGCGTGGCCATTCGTAATTGCTGCCCGCGAAGTATATTTTCTGGCCAAAATGGCGGACTGTGTACGGAATCATCCGGTCGATCTGTTGATTCGGTAACGCGGCAAAATGGAAAAAATAATGTTCGTTGATGCTCCCCTCGTAGAACGAGAAGTTCAGGTAGGGAACCTGGCGCGGGCCGGCGACTCGATCAGCGACGGCAATCCGTGAATTCGAGAGCAAATTACCGATCATCGCGACGCAACCTTGCACATCAATCAACCGTTCGGCAGCCGGCACCGCGGTATCCGGGAGACTGCCGTCATCCTCAATAATCAATTCCAGCGGACGCCCAAGGACGCCCCCCTGTTCGTTAATTTCTTCACAGGCGATGCGGGCTGCTCTGACAATTTCAGAACCGTACAAGGCGACCAAACCGGTCAGGGGCGGCATCAATCCAAGACGAACGGTGGAGGTTGTTTGCTGTGTCATAAAGTAGCCGATGATATGAAAATCGTTATCGATGCCACGGTTTGGGTAGCTCGCAAAAAAGTTCCTGTAAATTTTCCGGTGTCCCTGTTCGTCTGCAAACAGCTATCCCCAACCGCCCTGACCCGTACCGCCTCGCTGCCCCATTCTTCGCCTTGGCGATCACAGGAAAGTACGCAGGAACAAAATAGGGAGGGTCTTTATTGCGAGTGGCCTAAACTCAAAATCTAGCACAAAAAGGCATAAATTCCATCCAGATTTGCGGTTTGCCATGTTCAGGTTTCCCGGAATCGCGGGACGTCGCTATTTTCAAGCCTATGGGTAGATTTTAGTGTGCCGCTTGATTAGGCTAAGCAACGTTATTTTTCGCCTCTTAATCTTGGGAGATTTCCTGCATGAACCGTTCGCTGATCGCTGCCGCTCTGTGTTTATCTGCCGCCGACTAACGCCCCATGACCTCGCCACTGCTTTCGACCAAACCGATTCCCCCCGCTGAACGCCTGATCTTTGCCTTGGATGTGCCGAACCCGGCGACCGCCCGGCAACTGGTGGAGACGCTCGGTGATGCTGTTTGCTTCTACAAAATTGGGCTGGAACTGTTCATGGCGGGCGGCTATTTCGAGCTGATCGAGTGGTTGCGCGCCCGCGATAAAAAGGTGTTCGTCGATCTGAAATTTTTCGACGTACCGGAAACGGTTCGCTCCGCCGTGCGCCAGTTAGCCCCCTATGGCGCGGCTTTAACCACTGTGCATGGCAATGACGCCATCTTGCGGGCGGCAGTGGAAGCAGCGCAGGAAATCGGTGGTGAGCCGGGTATTCTGGCGGTGACGGCTCTGACCAGTCTGGATCAGGCGGATCTCACTGATCTGGGTTTCGCCTGCGATCCCAAAACTCTGGTGCTGTCGCGGGCGCGGCGAGCGCTGGAGATTGGTTGTCGCGGTGTCATCTCCTCGGGACTGGAAGCGGCTGACTTGCGGCAGAGTCTGGGCGACAAGCTGCTGATTATTACCCCCGGCATCCGACCCGTGTTCAACCGTCCAGCCGACGATCAGAAGCGCACCCTGGATGTTGAAGACGCTTTTCTAAATGGCGCTGACCATATTGTGGTCGGTCGCCCCATCCGCCAGGCTCCTGATCCCCGAGCGGCAGCGGCCTCGATTCAGGAACGGATTGCCCGACTGTTTTGAACGAACCCCAGGCTCCAGGCTCCAGGCTCCAGGCTCCCTATCTGGCGCTTGGGGTCGGATCCGACCGGGATTTAGCCAATTTATGATGAACCGCCATCATTCAGTCGGTATCTTTGATTCCGGAGTCGGCGGATTGTCGGTGCTCCAGCAGATTCGCGCCCATCTGCGGCAAGAGTCGCTGCTGTATGTGGCTGATTCCGGCTACGCGCCTTACGGCAACCAACCGGCGGAATGGATCATCCAGCGCACGTTTACCATCACCGAATTTCTGCTGGAACAGGGTGCCAAGGCGGTGGTGGTGGCTTGTAATACGGCGACGGCGGCGGCGATTGCCCCACTACGCGCACATTTTGCCCTCCCGATTATTGGCATTGAACCGGCGGTCAAGCCGGCGGTCGCCATCACGCGCTCCGGGGTCGTGGGCATTCTGGCAACGGGTCACACGGTGCGCAGCGACAAATTCGCCCATCTGCTCGATCAGCACGGCCATCAGGCGCGCGTGCTAGTACAGCCCTGTCCGGGACTGGCGGATTGTGTGGAACGGGGTGATTTACGCGGTTCCGACCCCCGCGCTTTGTTGGAGCACTATCTGGAGCCACTGCTGAACGCCGGCGTCGATACGCTGGTGTTGGGCTGTACCCACTACCCATTTTTGATGCCGCTGATTCGGCAATTAACCGGGCCGGACATGACGATTCTTGATCCAAGTCCCGCCGTTGCTCGCCAATTGCGCCACCGGCTGGAATCAGCAGGATTGCTGGCGGATCAGGATGGTGACGGTGATGAGCGCTATTTCACCAGTGGCGCTTTGGAACCAACGGCCAGCGTGATGGCTGGACTGTTGGCTAAGCCGTTGAATCTAGAAATTTTGCCCGAACGCTTCCGGTCGGTGTGCCATCCAGCAACGGCACCTCAATCAAAACTGGCGTAAAGATCGTCCATATCCAGCGCAAGACCGACGGAGCGCAACTCCACTAATCCGCCAATGTGGGTAAACGCCAGCCAGTCTTCCGCCCGCCGGTAGATTTCGACATGCCGGGCTTCCTGCGAGACCAGCACATACTCCTCCAAGCTTTCAATCTGTTGGTAAGCTGTGCGTTTCTTAAAGCGGTCTTTCCGGGCGGTCGAGTTGGACAGGACTTCAATAATCAGCTTTGGCGCTGTGCAAAACAAGTCTTCATTTTCCTGTCGGGTACAGGTCACGAGCACATCGGGGTAGAAGACTTCTTCAGCCGTCAGAACCTTAAAGTCTGAGGACAAGACGGTACAGGGCGTTTGATCAAGGTGATTGGACAACCGTGTCACCAGACGGGTAATCAGGCGCGCATGGGCAAAGGTCCCCCCGGTCATGGCAATAATTTCTCCCTCCAGCAGTTCATGGCGGGTGTCCTGCTGGGTTTCCCATGCAATAAATTCTTCAGCACTCAAAGGATTGGCGTACAGGGATTGAGCAAGTGCATTCATGAATAGTCCTCCATCAGTTGGTACGATAGCCGCTGCGCTGCATATCATGCAACCCGCCCCGATTCTCAACCTGGCGATAACCGAGTTGGCGCAGGGTCTGCTCGGCAATGCCCGATCGGCGGCCACTACGGCAGTAAAGTACGATGCGGGTGTCCCGATCCATAGCGACATGAGCAATCTGCTGGGCAATCTCGTTATAGGGAATATTCACGGATTGCCGGACGTGTCCCTGCTGATATTCGTTCGTCGTGCGGACGTCGATGATCAGCGGTTGCCCTGACGGCGGTGGACCACCGTGGTCAGCGAACGCGGGCATGGAAAGCAGTCCGAGGACTGGAAATGCGAACTTTCTCATCAATCAGCGTCCTCCGTTGAAACAATAAAAACATCATCGACCTCATTGATGTGATAACGGCGCGGCTTACTGGCCATAGGCAAATCCTTTTCGGTCAATCCAGACTTTTCCAGCATATAGGCGCGCATCACCGGGTCGCTCAAGGCACCCTCTTGCTTCTCGATCCATTCCTGAATGCACGGGTCTTGCAACTGAAAAATATGAATTTCCCGGTGGCCGCGCTCCAGTGCGGCATACACCGGCGGGTGGCCAAATTCCATTAGCTTGGCGTATCCCATGCCTTCGTACATATCAGCCGTCTGCTTAACACTCGACAACACTTTGCCATGAGCCTCAAAAGTCGGGCCGCGTTCAAAACGATTGCCCTTTTCCATAATATGACGGCGAACGGCTTTCAATGCCTCATCAAAGCAACTACTTGGTTGAGTCGTGCTCACGGAAAGTTCCCCCCTGATATTTTGAATATTGTCATGGCGCTGATGCCAACAAGCCGACAGGCCGTATTGAGCAGACTATCCATTCTATCGACGTCTTTTCAGAGGGCTGCGGCGCTATTGAATAAGTGGAGTATAACCCTGATAGAAAGGCTTTCAAGGGACATAACGAATCGCCTGATCTCCCTGACTCGTTCATTCAATGACGACTCCCGTTTTGGACAATCTTGTTGATTTATCAATTCAGTTGAGGAAATTATTTATGGAACAAAAACATAAAAAGTATGAAGGGTTAATGGCCCGGTGTCAGGCGTTGACGCCAGTCACCATTGCCGTTGCTTATTTCTGTGATGAAACCTCGCTCGGGGGAGCGGTGGTGCGTACTGTCGCCTATTTGAGGCAACTCGCAAAAATAGCCCCACTGCGCACTGGAGCTATTGTGGGTTGGGCTTTAGCCTGACTCTTTCATGTTGAAGGTTAAAAAAGTCAGTCTAAAGCCTGACCTAGGGAAGTGATGGCTTTACTGGGTGGCAGGCGTTCTGGTTTCAGTAAAAATGGTTCTGTAAATTTTCCCGTGGTAAATTTTGATGTATACTGTTAGTATATATTCCCAAAGAGAACTTTCAGACTGAGCTGAGGAACGACA
>JAIFNF010000096.1 GCA_020047885.1 Gammaproteobacteria bacterium
GATTACAGGCACTGAGCTTGCTCGTCGCCGGCTTCCGTGCCGGCGTCCGCGTGGGTCAGCAACTCCGGGAATAAATATGGGTAATGGTCAGTCCCCATAAATGGAGAGGGGGAGCGCCAACTCGCTGATTCGCATGACTCCCTCCCCCCTTGCGGGGGAGGGCTGGGGTGGGGGGTGAACGGTTACAAAATCGGAAGCATCTAATCCTTAATTAAGGAAAATTCCATGAGAATTATTGACCCCCCAGTCACTCCTTTTAGTCCTCCTGCCCAGATTGAAGCTTGGTTTAAGAAGTTGGAGACAGCCTATCCACAAGATGATCCTGATATTCAAGAAGCCATTACTGACGCTAAAAAGGACTTGGAGTTCGCTCGCTCGCTTGTTACTGAGCTTCACCAAGAACCGTTGCGCCAGGCCGCTTAACCATGTCCCTGTTTTAACCCGTGATCATCGGCCGACACTACGCTGTGGTGATTGCCTAGCGATTTTGCCGTTCATTCGCAAACAGGTCGAAAGAAGAATCAATCCGAAAAACCGCGGAATCACACGGTTGAGCTACACTTGAAATTGAATCACTGGAGCCGATCACGGCTTCTCGACCATTCACTCACCAGCGCCTTGATGGCGAACCTGTGAGGAGTTCCCTGATCATGTCGGCACGCGCCATTGAACGCACCCCATCTGCTTACTACAACGCGCTGTTAATCAAGAACCTGCTGGATAATCCGGTTCGCGAGTTCCCGAATCAGGAGATTGTGTACGGCGATTTCAAGCGCCAGTCCTATCAGGAACTGGGTGAGCGCATCCGCCGGTTGGCCAGTGGTCTGGCGGGATTGGGGGTCCGGCCCGGCGATACGGTGGCGGTCATGGATTGGGATAGCCACCGCTATCTGGAAGGCTTTTTCGCCGTGCCGATGATGGGCGCGGTATTGCACACCATCAACATTCGCCTGTCCCCGGAGCAGATTCTCTACACCATCAATCACGCCGAGGATGATGTGATTTTGGTGAATACCGAGTTTCTGCCGATGCTGGAAATGATTCGCGACCGCATTGAACCGGTTAAAAAGTTGGTGCTGCTCAACGATACCGGGCAGATTCCGGCGACCACGCTGGAGATTGCTGCCGAGTACGAAACGCTACTGGCATCCGGCGATCCCGGCTACAAATTTCCGGACTTTTCCGAAGACGCTCGTGCGACCACGTTTTACACCACCGGCACGACCGGTCTGCCCAAGGGCGTCTACTTCAGTCACCGGCAACTGGTGCTGCACACCCTGGCGGCTCGTTCGGCGCTGGCTGGACCGGGTCAGGGTCGTTTCAACCGTGATGATGTTTACATGCCGATTACCCCGATGTTCCATGTCCACGCCTGGGGAATTCCCTATGTGGCGACGACGCTGGGGGTTAAGCAGATTTATCCGGGGCGCTATGTTCCCGAACAGTTGTTAAACCTGATTCAGCGCGAAAACGTGACCTTTTCCCATTGCGTGCCGACCATCCTGCAAATGCTGTTGTCCAGCCCGAAGATTGAGGACACTGATCTAACGCGCTGGAAGGTGATTATTGGTGGTGCAGCGATGCCGCAGGCGCTGGCTCGGCAGGCGCGGCGGCGGGGCGTCGATATTTTTTCGGCCTATGGCATGTCCGAAACCTGCCCCCTGCTGGTCTTCGCGCAACTCAAGCCGCACATGCAGAACTGGGATGAGGAACGGCAACTGGAGATTCGCTGCAAGACCGGTTTACCTATTCCCATGGTCGATTTGCGGATCGTCGACCCGGAGATGAATGACGTGCCGCATGATGGGGTGAGTCAGGGCGAGGTGGTGGTACGCAGTCCGTGGTTGACGCAGGGCTATCTCAAAGACCCGCAGAACTCTGAACAGCTTTGGCGCGGCGGCTATCTGCATACCGGTGATATTGGCGTGATGGATGCCGAAGGTTATCTCAAGATTACTGACCGGTTGAAAGATGTGATTAAGACCGGCGGTGAATGGATTTCTTCGTTGGAACTGGAGGATCTGATTCTCAAGCATCCGGCAGTGGCGGAAGCAGCGGTTGTGGGCGTCCCTGATCCCAAGTGGGGAGAACGGCCGTTGGCGCTGGTGGTGGTGAAGCCGGGGCAGGAGGTGGATGCCGTGATGATGCGGACTTGGCTACAGGATTTCGCCGATAAAGGCATTATTTCCAAGTGGGGGATTCCTGACCGAGTGCTATTCGTGGAGGCGATTCCGAAAACCAGCGTCGGCAAACTCGACAAGAAGGTGATGCGTCAGCAATACGCGCCGGCGGTCGGTTGACCGGTTTTGGGAATGATCGCCTTTCCCGATGATCGCCGGACTTCTGGATTCCCCTCCTCGTTCAAGGTGGAGCATCAATCGCCCGCTTCCGGATTGGCCTTCTTTTGGGATTCAACCCGGCCTTGCTGCTCCAACAAGCTTCGAGCGAGCGGCGATCCGGTGTATTCGACGATTTCCTGGAGAGTGGGAATGCGGAGCATAGAACCCACCTTTAAGTGATCCATGGTCGGTTTAGAGAAGGCTTGCGGATTGGCCATGAATAAAGCTTTCATCATCACATCCCGACCCATGTTGAGGTCGGGACGCACCTTGGTAGCGATGTCCCAGAGTCGTTCGTTATTGGCGACAGGGCCGTATTCTTCGCCGTCTTTGTAAACTCTGGCGGGTGGAGTGTCTGCGATAGCCGGTAATTCAGCGGCCAGTGGTTCTTCAATCGCCGTCGGTTTTTCGGTAGGTGCGGGAACAAGCGGTTCAGTGGGGATGGGCGGTGAAGGTTCAGCGACGGGCAATGGTTTTTGAGTAGGTGGCTCGGTGGAGACCGGTGGCACGGGTTCAGTGACTGATGGAGGCTGCTCAGTCAGTGGTTCAGCAGCGATAGGCGGTTCCCGGTGATCTTCACTGGAGACGATCATTGGGATTTTGGTAGCGTCTGCCAAGATTTCCGAAACTGCCAAAAACAGCAGTGGCGTTATTGAAACCGGTTCCTGAAACAATAGTTCTGGAGCGGCAGCGACGGGTTCCGGGACTTTGGGCGGTTCGGGAGCCGGTTCCGGAGTGGGCGCTGGCGCAGCGGCAACGGGTTCCGGGGTTGGGACTGCGGCGACCGGCTCCAAGGCTTTGGGCGGTTCGGCTGTCGGTTCCGGGATTTTTGGCGGTTCGGGTGTCGGTTCCGCGACTTTGGGCGGTTCCGGGGTAGGCTCCGGGGTAGGCTCCGGGTTTGGAATGGCGGCGACCGGCTCCGGGACTTTGGGCGGTTCGGGGGCAGGTTCGGGGGTTGAGACTGCGGCGACCGGTTCAGCGACTTTAGGCGGTTCGGGGATTGCTACGGGTTCGGGGAGGGGTTCTTGTGCGAGCGGGAAGACTTCCACGGCACCCGGTTTGACGGGAGCGCTATCCAAGGTTGGCTCGGTCGGACGCTTTTCTTCAATCGCCCGTTGCTGGGCTATTTCGGAACCGCTGGCATCGGCAATTTCCCGGTAGGTTGGAATTCTTAGCATGGCACCAATCTTCAGACCGGTGATTCCAACGCTGGAAAACGCCTGCGGATTGGCCTTAAACAAAGCCTGCATCATCTGTTCACGGGTAATCCCTTCAGGCCGGACTTTGAGCGCGATGCCCCACAATCCTTCACCGGTAGCGACCGGCCCATAGACATCGCCGGGTTTGTAGGTCGGGGCTGGCGCTGGCGTTTCCGCTGGAACCGGCGGGTCTGTCGGTTCACGGAGTTCAGGAGTAGCCGCCGCTACGGTTGATGCGGGTTCGGTTGCGGGCTTCTCCGGCGTATTCAACACCGTTTTGGTCCGATTGCTGGGGCGTTCGACGAGTCGCCGGACGGGATCGAGCAGCACGGTAAATTCACGGAAGGTCTTGCCGCGTGGCCAGCCGAATTCCAGCAACAGCCCCAGTGAGGGTTCGCGGATCGGCTGAGTGGAGACAACTTTGACGTAAACCCGGCCTTCCGCATCGTACTGAATGGAAAAGATCAGATTCGCCAAGGTCGGGGTCTGGTCCAGGCCAAATTCCTCAAACATGGTCGGCGAGGCAATTTTGACGGAAATCCGGCCCAGTTCTTCGGGCGTCAGTGTCGGCAGGGGAATCGTGGCGTCGAACAACTGGTTTAACGCGGATTGCACTTGCATCTCGCCCACTTCCAGCGCCAGAGCGCAGGTCGGTCCCAACAGCAGCGAAGCAAGCCAGTAGCGAAGTGATTGATGGGTCATGGCGTGGAATCCTCGAGGTCAGTCAGCCGTCGGTAGCGTAGCAGAGGCGCGTTCCCGATTCAGCGCCAATAGTCGATGCAGAATCTCGACCTCGGTCAAGTCTGCCGACCAGCCGTAAGCGGCGGCGACGGCTTCATCCAGAGCGTGATGGGCATGAAGCAGCCAGGCCGGACGCTGGTTGTAGAGATTCGTCAGGGTGCGTTGTTTGAGCATCGCCGCGTGAGCCGGTTTCGGAATCAGCCGGTCGGGATAGCCGGGGACGACTTCAGGAACGCGATCCACCCAGTCCGGGGGATTCAGCCAGTTTTCGCGCAGGGCGTTGAGTTGGCGGGCGGTTGTGGCAATCGCCTGGGCGTGGGGATGGTTGGCGTAATCAGCGGCTGGGATGTTCAGGGTCAGACCGGCGGGGAAGGGGAACGTCTCAAAGCAGGTGGTGGGGGTGTAGCGGGGATCGTTACCTTTGCCCAGCCAGGTGCAGGTGCGTAATGCCCAAAGTTCGTGGAAGCGTGAATGTAAAATGCCGAAGGTGGCATCGTCAGAGCGGGCAAAAATGTAGATGCCATCGTCGGGAACCGTAATGGAGTGGACCCAGGTAAACAGGCGATATTTGGAAACACGCGGGGTAGCAATATAGCGGTTTAGGTACCGTGTAAATTCCCGCATTTCAGTGGCAGGTCGGCGATGTTGCCACCACTTTAATCTCGCTCGTTCTTCGCGGTTTTTTTGTCGTTCCGTATAGATATAGCGTTTGGCATACTCAAAAGGCTGTTCGTGTAAAGCAGCGACTGATTCGGTCATTTCCGAAAAATAAATAGTCCAGAACGGTGGTTGACGACCGGTAATCGCTTTGCCATTGATCCACGGAAATAGAACGTCTTTATTAGAACAGCTATTTGGATTTGGAAGCTTCAACCAGGTTCGCGCCTGTTCTTCAGGAATATCGAAAGCACCGGCTTTTTTTGCGCCAATAAAACAGACTTTAGAGTTCTCTATCAGTGGCCGTACTTGAGTTAAATCCACACCATCAGAATCACAAGTTTCCCCGATCAAATCAGCATAGATTTGTGCCACCGGTTGGCCGTTCAAAATCCCCCCGGCTTCGCCATTGGGGAGATTTCCAAACCCCACCAGTGAGACCCGCACCGCGGCCCCTTCATTCACCCAAGGCTCATCGCTCCACGCATGAAAGATCGTGCTGGTTTCCTGGATACGTTCCAGAACCTTGCGATTAACCCCGCCGCGAATGGAGTTGGTAGCGACCAGACCGGCGCGTTGCGTCTGCCCGGATTCAATCTGCGCTCGCGCCTTCTCGAACCAGTGGCAGACCAGATCAGCACCGCCCGGCACTCGTCCGGCATAGACCCGGCGCAGGGTCGCCATGTAGTCGTCGCCCAGTTCCCGTAACAGCTTGGACCCGCCCAGAAACGGCGGATTGCCCACGATCACATCGGCTTTAGGCCAGTGGGCTTCCTGCATCGAACTCCCCTCGCCCTTGGTGGGAGAGGGGTCGGGGGAGAGGGGGCTGAGCAACGCATCCCGACACTCAATCGCCTTCAGCGGTTTCAGAATGGGCTGATCGTTCAGGCTGTAGCCATTGCCCAGCATCCACTGAATCTCGCCGATCCACACCGTCAACCGCGCCAGTTCCGCCGCGTAGGCATTGATCTCAATCCCCAGCACCGCCTCTGGCCCAACTGCCGGAAACCCACGTTGCAGTCCCAGCGCCTCCGCTTCCAGCATGACCTGATGTTCGAGATCCTTCAGCGTCCGCAGCGCCAGATACAGAAAATTGCCTGATCCACAGGCCGGATCGAGCACCCGGAAATTCCGCAGCCGCTCCAGAAAACCATGCCATTGATCAGCCGCCTGTTGCCGAGCCTTGGTGCCGGTTTTGCTCAAACGATCCTCGATTTCCGCTTTGACCGTCGCCCATTCCGCCAGCAACGGATCCCGAATCACCGGCTCAATCAGCCGGCGAATGGCGTCGGCATCGGTGTAATGCGCGCCCAGTTGCGAGCGCTTGTCCGGGTCCAAACCCCGTTCAAACAGCGTCCCGAAAATCGCCGGTTCAATCGCCGACCAATCCAGAGCCGTCGCCGAGTGCAGCGTGTCCAAATCCGCTTTTTCCAACGGCAGGCAGTGATCATCATCGAACAAACCGCCGTTGAACCAGGAAATCCGTTGCAGGCCAAAGCGACCGCCCTGATGCATGGCGCGGAACAAATCGCGGGCCAGTGTAGGAAAGTCGGCGGGGGTGCGCCGGGCCTCGGTCAACAGGTTGCTGAACAACTGGTCCGGCAACAGGCCGATGTCTTCGGCGAACAGGCAGAACAGCAGCCGGGTCATAAAATGCGCGACCGGTTGCGGGGCATGACCCCGCTGGCGAAGGCGTTGCGCCAACCCGCTCAACAGTCGCGCCGCATCCTGAGTGACCGCCTCCCGCGTCCGGGACGGCTGCAATCGTGCGGGTTCCAGGAACGCCCAGCGCAGCAGATCAAACTGGGCGGGATCAGCGAGATCATCGAGCGTCAGCCGGTGAGTGACGTTGACCGTGTTGGGGAAATTGGTGTGAATCTCAATCGTGAGGAAATCGCAGACAATCAGCAGCAGCGGGTTTTCCAGCGCCAGGGCGTATTGCTGCAACTGCCGGAGCGCTGCGCCCAAATCTTTGTGCTTGCCCTTGTACTCCCAGGCAAAGCAACTCCTCCGCCAGACATCCGCCCATCCATCGCCGCCGCCGGTCTTTTTCACGCCCTTCTCGAACGTGAACCACTCGCCATGCGGATCAGCCATGGCGGGTTCCGGGATGTCCAGCAACCGGCAGAGTTGATTGAAATGCGACTGCGACCCACTGCGTTCCGTGAGGGTGCTATCACGCCAAAACTCAATAAATTCGCCAAGCTGTGCAGGGGTGGTCATCGCTGAGGTTTATTTTTCAAATCGTATTGTACAGTAGGCCGGTTCTCGTCCCCGGAGTGAGCGCCAAACGCCGCCGAATTTTCAAGCGGTGATGATCGCTGAATGCACCGTCCCGGTAAAGGCGTAGCCCAAGTTGCGAAAGGTCTGGATGGGCAGGGTCATCATGTCGGTCTACTCCTCAACCTTGGCGTGCAGCAATAAAAAAACTCTTAGACGAAGCCAAGTGCTACGATGAACTGAGAAAGAAACATTGGCTCTGTGGGGTGCGTTGCCCTCACCATGAGTCTAACAAGGTCAGCAAGCGCGGTAAGAACCATCGACAACAGGCATACCCGCTACTCTTGCAAGAGTTATAGAAACCAATATATTCACCCCTTACTCAACCGGGGTTTGGTCAAAAAATACCTTAAAAATATAGCTATGAGCGTTGGTTTTTTGCCAAGCCGTGTCAACCGCTAACCCGAACGTTGACATCCTCCCCGCCCTAAAGGACGGGGATTCCTGACTCACTTCAGAGCCAGCGATTGATGCCCCAATCGGAGAATGTTCATTGCAGCA
>JAIFNF010000263.1 GCA_020047885.1 Gammaproteobacteria bacterium
GCCCCCCAACCCCCTCCCCATAAATGGAGAGGGGGAGCGCCAACTCGCTGATTCGCAAGACTCCCTCCCCCCTCGCGGGGGAGGGTTGGGGGGGGGGGGTGAACGGTTACGGTTTGTTGATCAATTTTGGCAGCCATCCTAAAGTGACCATAAAGCGATTTGTGATGTGAATCAAAAAAGCTAATCAACCACGAAATACACGAAGAATACAAAAAATTAAATAATTTTTTGTCTTTATTTCGTGCTGTTCGTGTGTTTCGTGGCTAAAATTTTTAACGTGGCGATGCCGCAAGGCGAGGAAAGCATAATGCAGGTGCTGGTAGTTGGCGGAGCGGGTTATATCGGTTCGCATATGGTGAAGTTACTGGTTCAGCGCGGCTTTGAGGTGACGGTGCTGGACAATCTGTCCGCCGGCCATCGGGACGCGGTGCGCGGTGCGCGGTTTGTGCTGGGCGATCTGTTTGAACGAGACGCCCTTGAGGACTTGTGTCGAGAAACCTGTTTCGACGGTGTGCTGCATTTCGCCTCCCACATCCAGGTAGGCGAATCGGTGCGTGAACCGGCCAAGTATTACCGCAATAATGTGTTCAAAACCCAGAATCTGCTGGATGTGATGATAGCGCGGCGCGTGCGCTGCTTCATCTTCTCCTCAACGGCGGCGATTTTTGGCGAACCGGTGCACATTCCCATTGATGAAGATCACCCCAAACAGCCGGTGAATCCCTACGGGCGCGGCAAGTGGATGGTTGAGCAGATGCTGGAGGATTACGATACGGCTTACGGTCTCAAATCCATCTGTTTGCGCTATTTCAACGCTGCCGGGGCTGATCCGGAGGGCGAACTGGGCGAGCGCCATAACCCAGAAACGCATCTGATTCCGCTGGTCCTGCAAGCCGCTAATGGTCGCCGCTCCCACATCACCGTGTTTGGCGATGATTACGACACGCCCGACGGAACCTGCATCCGCGATTATATCCACGTTAATGACCTCTGCGAGGCGCATCTGCTGGCCTTGCAACGGTTGTGGGCAGGTGCCGGGAGCGCGGCTTATAATCTGGGCAACGGCAACGGCTTCTCGGTGCGGGAAGTGATTGAGACCGCCCGTCAGGTGACCGGGCGCGAAATTCCTGTCGAGTACAGTGAACGACGTCCGGGCGATCCGGCGCGACTGGTGGCCGATTCCCGCCGAGCGCGTACAGAATTGGGCTGGACGCCGCGCTATGCCGATCTGGCCACCATTATCGCCCACGCTTGGCAATGGGAAACACGATGCGCATAAATTTGGCTTTCTATGGCTGACGCCCCAGCGACTGGAATCACAACGCGGTTGCGCAGGGGGTTTCGCTGGATCGCCGTGTTCTGGACGCTGCTGATTCTGGCGCTGACCGGTTGGCGTTATTACAGCGACCGGGAATCGGCGTGGTTGATGGCGAAGAACCTCGCCCAGGAAAGCTACAACAAGGACATTCTCTACCGCCGCTGGGCCAGCCAGCATGGTGGCGTGTATGTGCCAATCACCGAACAGACCCCGCCCAATCCGCATCTCGACGTCCCTGAACGGGACATTACCACGCCCTCCGGCAAGGCGCTGACCCTGATTAATCCCGCCTACATGACCCGGCAGGTGCATGAACTGGGGGCTAAACATCAGGGCATTCATGGGCACCTCACCAGTCTGCATCCCATCCGTCCGGATAACGCGCCGGATGCGTGGGAGCGGCGCGCCCTGGAAGCGTTTGAGCAGGGCGTGCAGGAAATTACCGCTCTCGAAAGGCTGGAGGGTCAGCCGTTCCTGCGCTTCATGCGCCCGATGATCACCGAAAAAGCCTGTTTAAAATGCCACGCGATACAAGGCTATCAGGAAGGCCAGATTCGGGGCGGCATCAGTATTTCGGCGCCCTGGCAGCCCTATCGCCAGGTATTACACAACCAAATGGTCGCTACCGGCATCAGCCACAGCATCATCTGGGCGCTGGGGTTGGTGGGCTTGTGGCTGGCCTACTGGCGGCTGCGCGCTCATCTGACCGAACGTCAGCAGGCTGAGCACCGGATCAACCATCTGGCCTATTATGACGCGCTCACGGATTTGCCGAATCGCGCCTTGCTGACGCAGCGGGCAGATGTGGCGCTGGCGCTGGCCGCACGACACAACGAGGCACTGGCGGTATTGTTTCTCGATTTGGATCGCTTCAAGGATATCAATGATTCACTAGGTCATGTTCAGGGCGATGAATTGTTGATGCAGACCGCCCACCGACTATGCAGCCTGGTCCGGGAGGTGGATACCCTCGCTCGGCTGGGCGGCGATGGATTTGTGCTACTGCTGCCGGATGCGGCTCTGGAAGGTGCACGAAGGGTAGCAGATAAGATCCTGGCGGCGTTCCGTGAACCTTTCACCGTCGCGACTCATCGCCTGCATGTCACTCTTTCAGTCGGCATCGCCCTCTACCCCCATGATGGCGGCAACTTTGATGAATTGCTCAAAAACGCCGACACCGCGCTGTATCGCGCCAAGGAAGCCGGACGCAATACCCAAGTGTTCTACGCGCGGGAGATGAACATGGCTAGCGTCGCACGGCTGACGCTGGAAACGGAATTGCGCCAAGCCATCGAACACGGTCATTTGCGCGCCTGGTACCAGCCCAAGCTGCGCTTGGCGGATGGCGCACTGGCTGGCGCCGAGGCGCTAGTGCGCTGGCAGCATCCGCAACGCGGCCTGATTCCGCCCAATCAATTTATTCCCGTAGCAGAAGCCAGTGATCTGATCGTGGCGCTGGGAGACTGGATGCTGGAAGACGTTTGTCGACAACTGGCCCTCTGGCGTGAGGCCGGTTTGCCACCCCTGAACGTGGCCGTCAATCTGGCCGCTCGCCATTTTCGCAAACCACAGTTAGTGGGGCACATCGTGGATCTGCTGGCGACTTATGGATTGACCGCCGGAGCGTTGGAACTGGAATTGACCGAATCGACGCTGCTGGAAACCGGCGGGCAGACGACCGAGGTGCTGCAGGCATTGAAGCAACTGGGCGTGGGATTGGCGATTGATGATTTTGGCACCGGCTATTCCAGTTTGAGCTATCTCAAACGCCTGCCGATTACAGCGCTGAAAATCGATCAACGCTTTGTCCGCGATCTGGAAACCGACGCCGAAGACCGTACCCTCGCCAGAACGATTGTGGCCCTCGGCCACGGATTGGGGCTGAAAGTGGTGGCGGAAGGGGTCGAGACCGAGCAGCAGCGGCGCATTTTGCTGGAGCAGGGCTGTGATCTGGCGCAGGGTTATCTGTTCAGTCGGCCCTTGCCCGCTGAGGAGTTTACCCAGTGGCTGGCTCAACAGTCGCTTTCCCGGGGATTGAGCGCAGACCTCAGCACAACAAGATTGACGGATTATTAGCCTTCATCCGGATTCAGCCCATCCCGCCCGAATCTCCTTTTACGTCGCCCAACCATTGATTTTTTGCCATCCCTTCAAAGGGCAGATGGCGAGTCATGCTAAACTTTGCCGTAGAAAGTTAGCGCATCACCTACATTCCACCCACAGGGGAACATTATGGATATTCAGGAAAAACGCCAAGGCAACGTGATTGTACTCAGTCCGCTCGGTCGGCTGGACAGCCTGAGCTGCCGCGATTTTGAAGCCCGCTTGCTGGGCGCCTTGAATGAGAGCAAAGCGGTTCTGGTCGATTGTACCGCGCTGGAATATATCAGCAGCGCCGGCTTGCGGTCACTGCTGGTCGCCGCCAAGCAGGCTCGCGCCGCCAGTAATCAGTTGGCGCTGGCCGCCCTGCGCGACAATCCCCGTGAGGTCTTCGAGATCAGCGGCTTTTCGGCCATTTTCGCTATCCATGCCACCGTTGAGGAGGCGCTGGCGTCCTTCACCTGATCACATCTGATCGTTGCCGCTGCGCAGAAGCCTTGTCATGCTGCACACCGGTTTTGTCCTGGGTGCCTATCGCATTGAGACCCTGCTGGGACGAGGGGCTATGGGCATCGTCTACCGGGGCGTTCGTCTGACTGATGGTGCATTAGCCGCGATCAAGATCGTGCATACCGATCTGCTGGCGGGAAAGGAGCGCAAGGCGATCCTGGCCCGGTTCCGCCAGGAGGCCGAAATCGGTATGCGCTTGCACCATCCCCTGATTGTCCGCGTCTACGATTACGGCGAGCAGGATGATCTGCTCTATCTGACGATGGAGCTGATCGAGGGTCAGGAACTGGGGCGCTTGCTAGCGCAGCAGGCGACGCTGCCGCTGGCCATGAATCTGGCTCTTATTCTCCAGGTCCTCAATGCGTTGACCTACGCCCATCAGCACGGGGTGATTCATCGCGACATCAAGCCAGCTAATATCATGGTTCGCCCGGACTACACCATCGTCCTGACCGATTTCGGCGTGGCCCATCTCGGTGGTTCCGAATTGACCCAAGTCGGTGAATTGCTGGGATCGCCGCTGTACATGGCCCCCGAGCAGTTGATCGGCGAACCGGTGGACGGTCGATCCGATCTGTTTTCAACCGGTGTGTTGCTGTATTTCCTGCTCACGCAGCGCAAACCGTTCATCGCTGATTCGCTGGCGGCGCTGATGCACAAGATTCTGCATGAAGAACCCGCGCCGCCTTCTGCCATTAACCGCACCTTGCCCACCGTTTTCGACCCCCTATTGCGCCAGGCGCTGGCCAAGGACCCTGCCCGCCGGTTCGCCAGCGCTGCCGAATTTGCCGCTGCGGTACGACAAGCGCGCGTTGATGCTTTTCAAGCGATAACGGTTGTTTCGTCGCTCGACAACCCGCAGACGGTCCCGCCATTAGGCGTCAGTGTGCCTGAATCGGATCAGGCGACAGTGATCGCTTCGTTGATCCGGCCGTTGATGACGTTAGTCGCGGACTGTCTGACGAACCGGGCCACCCGGGGGCGGCTGGATCAACTGAGTGAACAGTTGGCGAGGGTTGTGGCGATTGCCGCTCACCCTGAGGCTCATGATATTGATCGTCGGCGCATCCAGCACTGGCGCGCCGGGTGGCCGCTGGCGGCGCTGGTTGACCGCATCAAGGGCGATGCGCCATGGCCCGGTCGACTGTTGCGCAAGGCGCGAGGCGACTGGCTGGAACTGGTGCAGTTATTCACGTTGCTGCGGGATGCGGGACGCCGACTGGGTGAAACCCCTGACCTGGATGCGGCGCGTGAGCAAATTATTAGGGAACTGACCGGCGCGGTCCTGAATTATTCCGGCGTTCTGAACCCCCAGTTGTTCAGTAGCGATGGTCCACAGTTGGCGCGGATCTCCGCGGATTTGATGCGGCTGGAGGTATTGCAATTGGCTCTGGAGGAACTGGGCGCTGCCGTCGAGGCGCAGAATGTGCGGCAGACCCTGCTGCTGTTCGCCCACCAGATCATGGGCCGCGTGAATGCTTTGATTGGTCAATTTGTCAACCGCCACGATCCGCTGGCGCGGTTTGATATTGCCAACCTGCTGGTCGAGGTCGAAGAGTTGATCACGCTGGCAGAACAGTTGATCCAGAGTCACGTTGCTGGCGGATCGATGGCCCAGATGGGTGGCGTCGTCATTGCCGAATTTATCAATAACGCCCGACTGCTGGCCAAGGTTCTAACGCACGAATTGGTCCAGCACATTCAATACGAACAGCAGCGCACCCTTGAAACGGGACAACCGGCTTTCCATACCGGGCAAACCGTGTTTATCGGTCGGTTGCGACAACTGGGACTCCTCTACCGCTTCGCCGCCTATTGGCAAAACAGCGATTCACCGATGGAAACACTATGCCAATTGGCAATCGATATGCACCATCAGTTGGAGAGCATTGCCGAAACCCTGTTGGCGGCGCTGAACACCGCGGGGATCACACCATCGTCGGCTACGACAGATTTATTATGGGCGCGACTGACGATCATCGCCGACTTCGCCGAACAGTTCGGTTGGCCGGAACTGCAGCGGCGAGTGTTATTAGCCGCCCGCCACTGGGTGCAGAAGCACTGATGATCTGGCCAGTCGTGGCAAATCCCCCGCCAATCCCATGGCCTGTCGCGCTATCAGGTTCTTCAACGGCCCAGCGGCATCGGTCAGATTCAGGCCGATATTGCGCAGCAGTCGCACCGGCGGGTGTGTGCTGCCGAACAGCCGTTTGAATCCGTCCATGACGCCCAGCATCAGCAGATTGTCGCCCTTGCGCCAGCGTTCGTAGCGGCGCAGCGTCTTCAACCCGGCGAAATCCTGCCCGGCGGCCACTGCATCCAGAATCACCTCGGCCAGCGTTGCCGTGTCCAATAAACCCAGATTGACGCCCTGACCGGCCAGGGGATGCACGACATGCGCGGCATCACCGATCAGCGCCAGGCCGGGTTTCACGTAGGCCTGGGTGTGTTGCAAGCGCAGGGGAAACGCGCCACGCTGGCCGACCTCGATGATCGCTCCCAACTGCTGACCGAAGGCGTCCGCCAGCGCCTGGGCGAAATCACTTTCCGTCAACGCCAGCAGCGCCTCGGCCTGTTCGGGAGCCGTCGACCAGACGATAGAACAGCGCCCGTCATGCAGCGGCAGGAAGGCGAGGGGTCCGGTGGGCAGGAAGCGCTGCCAGGCGGTTTCCTGATGGGGTTCGGCAGTGCGGACATTGGCGACCACGGCTTTCTGATCGTAGCTCCATCCGCCCGTTTCGATGCTGGCCAGTTGCCGAACCTTCGACTGCGCACCATCCGCGCCGACCAGCAACCGGGTGGTCAATTCACGCCCATCGGTTAACCGCACTTGCCAACTGCCCGTTTCCACCACTGGTTGCGCCGTGTCCAGTTCAGCGGGACAGAGCAGTTCCACCGCTGGAAGCTGTTGAATCCGCTCCAGCAGCGCGTACTGAACCACCCGATTTTCCACAATCCAGCCCAGCAGCGGCTCGCCGATACTGGCGCTGTCGAAATGGATGTGGCCGAAACCGGCGGCATCCCAGACCCGCATGTCCCGGAAGGGACTGACCCGCCAGGCGGTCATGCCCACCCAGGCACCGATGGCGGCGAAGAGGCGTTGCGAGGCGCGATTAATCGCGGACACCCGGATATCCGGCTCTGCCGCCGGGCGAATACGATCCAGTGGTGCACCTTCCAGCAAGGCGATGCGCAAATCGGTTTCGCCCAACGCCCCGGCCAGCGCCGCACCCACCATGCCGCCGCCGGCAATGATCAGGTCATAATCGGTGTTTAGAATCATAAATATATCTCAATTGGGCGCGCAGTGCGGAACTACGGGTTCATGTTACAATAGTTCGGACAGTTTTTAGGTAGGCATAGGATGAATGATGCCGTAATTACAAAGGGTTTCATACTCGGGACTGTTTTTGGTCAAGGTCTGCCCCTGGGCTAAGGCAAGGCGCAATAAATACCCCTCAGAGGGTCGGCGATCCGGTTCCGCCATGTCTGCTGTGGGTCGGGCTTTAACCTGACCCTTTTTAGCTTTGAGCATTAAAGAGTTAGGCTGAAGCCCAACCCACAATAGCTCCCTCGTACCGTGGGGAATATTTTTTGCGAGCTGCCTAATTAAGCGTCGATGCGACTGGGTTCATCAGATTTTCCGCGAGAGACCCCGGCCTTCAGGCCGGTGAGGGATAGCGGGCCGAACGAAGTTCGGCGGCCTTTGGGTTGGGTTGTTGCGAATAGCCATAGCCATCCGCACGTTGAATGACTTTGCAGT
>JAIFNF010000244.1 GCA_020047885.1 Gammaproteobacteria bacterium
TGGCGGTAGGTTCCTGAGAACAGAGATTATTGTAGGATGAAAGACTATTAAAGCCAACAAATTTTTCAGTAGCTGTCAGCCCCTATCGGCGATCAACATACGCCCTGAGCAGTGCCTCGGCGGCTTGCAGGGCGGCAGCATTACCAGAACGGAGAACATCAGGATGGACTTGGGGCATGACCTGATTGTGTCACAACGTCTGCCATCCTTCGACAAATCCCCTGACCGGCTCAGGCCGTCAGGCGCGTATAGAGCAATAACAACTGACGCGGCAAATCTTCGGGGTGGCGAATCAGGACAAAGCCGTCTTTACCGAACAGATACGGCAGATAATCATCAGCCTCCTGATCAATCGTCACGCAGAACGGATGCAACCCGGCGCGGCGGGCCTCAATCAGCGCCATGCGGGTATCCTCGATGCCGTAGCGCCCCTCGTAATGATCCAAATCATTCGGCTTGCCATCGGTCAACAGCAACAACAGGCGACGGGTCGCGGTCTGCCGACCGAGCGTTACCGTCGCGTACCGCACCGCCGCCCCCATCCGCGTGTAATAACCCGGCTTGATGGCCTGAATCCGCCCCCGGATAGTCGCGGTATACCGCTCGGCGAAACTCTTGATCCGTTGCACCCGGACGTGCTGGCGCTTGCGAGAAGAAAACCCGTACAGGGCAAACTGATCGCCGGTCGCCGCCAGCGCTTCAGCAAACAGCAACAGACTGTCACGAATGACCTCAATCACCCGCCCGTGATTGTTGACCCAGGCATCCGTGGACAGCGACAAATCAGCCAGCAGCAGACAAGCCAGATCACGTTCCTGCCGGGCCAATTGCCGGTACAGCCCGCGTTCCTGCCCGGATTCACCGCTGGCGCAATCCGCAGCATGACGAACATACGCCTCCAGATCCAGTTCCTCGCCCTCCGGCTGCGCGTAACGCCAACCCCGCGCCGGACGCAGAATTTCAAATTGCCGACGCAGACGTTGTGCAGTGCGGCGCAAGGTTGTCGGCAATGCGCACGGCGGTGCCCGTCGCGCCAGCATTTCCTGCACCGCGCAGTAATCCGGCAACAGAACCTGTTTGCGGTAATCCCATTCCGGAAAGGGCATCCCTGGACCCAGCGGCAAGTCATCCTCGCTGGCGGAAGGCAGATCCAGATCAAAACGCACCCGCGAGGCGGTGCTGGCACCATCACGGGTCAGGCTCAATACCGCCATATCATCCGCGGCCCGTCCGGCGTCTGACTCAGGATCGTCATCATCCGGACGGTTCACGCGCACAAATTCTGCCCAGGACAGCAAACTTTCCGCACGGAACGGCAGCAGGAACGGACTTTGCCGCTCGGGCACATCGGTGTATTCGGCGTGACGACGCTGGCGATCCCGTGCGCCGGGAGGGTTGCCGCCGGTACTGGCGGAATCGGTATCCGGTCGCCGGGACGCACCTAATGCTTGGGGCGGGGCGGGATACAACCAGAGCAGCGCGGGTTGCAAGGGGCGGCGTGCCGGTAGCGGTTCGGCCACTGCGCCGGGGTCGCGCAGGGCATGACGCCAGGCGTTTTCCTGTGCGGCTTCGTCGGGCGGCAAGCGCTCCGGCGGAATGCGCACCGCCAGCGCGGCCTCGACCAGGCGCTGGTAACGCGCCCGTAATCCCGGATAACGCGCCAGGGTCAACTGTGTTGCCTGCTGATTCTGCGCCCACCAGGACAGCGCCGGATCAATGGCGTCATGCGCCGCCGCCAGCGCGACCAGCCACAAATACAGGTCGCGGTTCAAGGCCCGACTTGGTAACGCCGCCAGTTGCGTCGGCAATTGCAGGGTTTCCCCATCTCGGCAGGCCAGCCCGGCTTTTTCCCCGGTACCCGCGATCCGGGCCAGCCAACCGCGCCGTGCGCCATGGTGCCGCGCTGTCCCCGCGGTCAGCCGCAACCCGGAATCACCACCGAGGGCGCGAAACAACACCCCAGCGGTTTTCTCGACTTCCGCCAGAGTCACTGCCGCCGCCGGGGTCTCCTGCTGCGCCAGGCGCGTGATCCAGCGATGCCACAATCCACCCACCTGTTCTTCCATCTCAAGGTCACTCCATCCTGTATATCCACGGGTTGAAACTTTCGCAGTAACTGAATAGCCTGATCAACAAACGACAAAGATCCTGTTTCCCGTACTGAGGACATCGCTATGTACACGCTTTACCGTCTTAATGCTGACGAGTTATCCATCGACCTCCTCGAATCCATCAAAACGCAATTTCGCCATCAACTCATTGAAATTGCAGTTTGCGCCACTGAAACAGCAGAACAGGATGAAACAACTTATCTGCTGGCGCACCCGGCAAATCGCGCTCGTCTTCTGGAAGCGGTAGAGAATGTTCGTCAGCAACGCGACCTGGTAGCCGTAGACTTGGCTGATTTGCAATGAAAATCGCGTTTGAAAAAATAGCCTTTGCTGATTTCACCGCATGGGCTGAACAGGACCGGAAAATTCACAAACGCATTGTGTCGCTAATCATAGACATCATGCGTAATCCTCATCAGGGCATTGGTAAGCCGGAACCGCTTAAACATGAATTGCATGGCTACTGGTCACGACGCATTGACCATGAACATCGGTTGGTTTATTGCGTCGAAACCGAGACCGAGACGATTACCATTATTGCTTGCAAACATCACTATGAATAAATGCAGCAAGGCAATAATCAATCATCAGCCGACTGAGTTGAGTGACTTGTACCCCATTTTGGGTTTATCAACCACCACCTGATCGGTCAGCAATCCCTGCGACCCATCAGCCTGCAACGCCTGTTGACCGTCAATCCACTGCAACAGACTCCCTTGAGGGTTGTCGCGCTGCACCGTATCGCAGGCGTCGATGCATTGTCCGCACTGGGTGCAGGCAAACATCAACCGCTTGATATTCCTTGGCTTGAGCCGCATCGGGCAAGCATGATCGCAAAAGGATTCACAACTCGCGCAATCGCGGGCGCGTTCCCGCTGATAGCCCACAACCATCGCCTGACGGTTCGTCATCCACGCCAGACTCTGGAACATGCCGACCGCACAGGCATAACGGCAGAACAAATGCCGGGCGAAGGTGAATTCCAGAAACAGCACGAGGGTGGCGACGCCGATAAACAGCGCCTGATTGCGGGTCAATGCCCCTTGGAACAGGTTGCCGTAAACTTCAGTCGGCGGCAGCAGATAGGTCAGTAGCGCCACCGCCCACAGGAAGGCGAAAGCCAGCGCCAAAGGAATCGCCAGCCACCAGTAGCGCCAGTCGGATAGCGCCGGCGTACCGTCCGGGTGATAGGGCGGTCCCGGCTTTTTGTCCCAAATGCTTTGTTTACCACTGGCTTTGCGCACCAGTTGATTGATCGTTTCCACCACCGAAAAATGTGGGCACAACCAGCCGCAGTACAACCGCCCCCAGCGCCAGGCAATGCCGAGAAACACGACGGCCAGCAGCAGGATCGGTACGAACACCCGCAACAGGATGTTCAACGACATCTGCTGAATGTCGATGCGCCCAGCCAGATAATCGTCCAAACCCAATATCCACGGCTGGCCGAATACGATCAAATGGCCTTGCGTCAGATCGAAGCGGAGTAGATCAAAGACCGGGGCAAACAGGAACAGGACGAAAAAGCTGCCTTGGTAGAGCACACGCAGGCGTTGAAAAGGGGTCATGGCGTTTCAGGCGAATCGGGCATTCACCACCTCCAGCAAAGCGGCGGCGGTCATGGGATCATCCGTCAACGCCTCGACCAGCGCCACCTGACAGGCGGTGACCGGCATCATGCCGCCCCGGATCAACTGTGCGGCGTACACCAGCAACCGGGTACTCGGCGCTTCGTCCAGATCATGGTCCCGGAGGGTGCGGAACGCATGGCCCAACTGCACCAGCGCCTCCGCCGTGGCCGCATCGCAGCCGGTTTCCCCCATGA
The DNA here is from genome assembly GCA_020047885.1 of Gammaproteobacteria bacterium. The sequence continues at coordinate 3,937 of JAIFNF010000244.1, forward strand.
CAATCGCCCGCTCCCGCTCGGGTTGAGGAAAGTCAAAACGCAACGCAATGAAGCGCTGGCGGGTGGACGGTTTCAAACTTTTCAACAGATTCTGATAACCGGGATTGTAGGACACCACCAGCATGAACGACGGCGGCGCCGTCAGCACTTCCCCGGTGCGTTCAATCGGCAACACGCGCCGGTCATCGGCCAAGGGATGCAGCACCACTGTCGTATCCTTGCGCGCCTCCACCACCTCATCGAGATAGCAGACGCCGCCTTCGCGCACCGCCCGGGTCAGCGGCCCATCGCACCACACCGTCGCCCCGCCTTGTAACAGATACCGCCCCACCAGATCCGCCGCCGACAGATCATCATGGCAGGCGACGGTATGCAGCGGCAGACCTAGGTGCGCCGCCATGTGGGCGACAAAGCGGGTTTTACCGCAACCGGTCGGTCCTTTAATCAGCACGGGTAAGCGATGACGCCAGGCGGCTTCAAACACCGCGCATTCATCGCCGGAAGGTTCGTAGTAGGGAATGTCTGGCATTACAGAGGGAACCGGGACAGGTAGTAAGGTGATTTCTCATAAAGACAATACCGAGGATCGATCATCATTCCAGAACTTAGCCACGGATAAACACGGATAAACACGGATAATACTTTTTTTTTCTGTGTCATTCCGTGTTATTCCGTGGCTAAAATTCTCACGTTTGGCTGGAGTGGGGATCCAATCGGGTATCCTTTTTTCAGGAAATCATCTAAAACCCCCTCCCCCTTGAAGGCCGAGAGGGTTAGGGTGGAGGGCATCAGCTTGTCGCTGGTTGAACCTCGCCGGTCGGCACGGTTTCGGGCTTATCCTGGGCAAAGAAGCTGTAGATGTACACCACCAGGCCGATGAAAAAGACCACACCGGCGATCCAGCGCATCCAGTAAAACAGCGCGAGTTGATCCTGTACGCCCATGAACGCCTGTGGATCGGGAATGATCCGTTGCAGCCACACTTGCAGGATGCCGGCGGCGGTCAGGAACAGCGCGATGAACACCATCGACACGGTCATCAGCCAGAAACTCCACATTTCCAGCACTTGGGCGCGTTCTGAATTGACTTCGCGCCCGCGCAGCATCGGCATGGCGTAGGAGATGATGGTCAGCACCACCATGACATACGCGCCAAAGAACGCCAGATGTCCGTGCGCAGCGGTGATCTGGCTGCCGTGCGTGTAATAGTTGATCGGTGCCAGGGTGTGCAGGAAACCCCAGACCCCCGCCCCGAGGAACGCCAGCACCCCGGTGCCCAGCGCCCACAGCGTTGCCGCCTTGTTCGGATGCTGGCGACGACGGCGATTGACCATGTTGAAGCAGAACACTGTCATGGCGAAGAAGGGCAGCGGTTCCAGCGCTGAGAAAATCCCGCCCCACCATTGCCAGTAACCCGGCGCACCGATCCAGTAATAATGATGGCCGGTGCCAATAATGCCGGTGACCAAGGCCAGGGTAACGATCACATACAGCCACTTCTCGATGACTTCGCGGTCGACGCCGGTGATGCGCAACAGCACGAAGCCGAGAATGGCGGCCATAATCAGCTCCCAGACGCCCTCCACCCACAGATGCACCACCCACCACCAGAAATACTTGTCCTTGACCAAATTCGACGGGTTGTAGAAAGCGAACAGAAACAGCACCGCCAGCCCAATCAGCCCAATCAGTAAAATCATGGTGATCGCGGTCTTGCGGCCTTTGAGCAGGGTCATGCCGATGTTGTACAGAAAGGCCAGCGCCACCACGACAATGCCGACTTTGGTGGGTAACGGCTGTTCCAGGAACTCGCGACCCATGGTTTCCAACAGGCTATTACCGGTCATCTCGGCCAGCGTCGCGTAAGGCACCGCCAGATAACCCACCACGGTCAGCGCCCCGGCGATCAGAAACACCCAGAACAGCACATAGGCCAGCAATGGACTGTGCAATTCGGTCTCGCTTTCTTCGGGCACCAGGTAATAAGCCGCGCCCATGAAGCCGAATAGCAGCCAGACGATTAACAGGTTGGTGTGAACCATGCGGGCGACGTTGAAAGGAATCGCCGGAAATAGAAAATCGCCGATGACATATTGCAGGCCGAGAATCAGTCCAAACAGAATCTGCCCGACGAACAGGCCAATGGCGGCGATGAAATAAGGTTTGGCGACCGCCTGGGATTTATAGGGCAATTGCGACATCAATTTTTCCTCAAGTTCAGTGGCGGACGCGTGTCAACCCTGGATATTGGGCGGCCAGTTTTCGGTATTAATTTCCGAAGTCCATTTCAGGAACGCCACCAGATCATCCAGTTGCTGATCGGTAAAATGGAATTGCGGCATTTGGCGACGACCAGGCACTTTGGTCGGTTGCACCTTGATCCAGACTTTAATGAACTCCGCACCGCGCCGCTTGTACACATTACCCAGTTCCGGGGCGAAATAAGCGCCTTCGCCGAGCAGGGTGTGGCAGCCAATGCAGTTGCGGGTTTCCCACAGCATTTTGCCGCGTGCCACTTCCGGCGAGGGCGTTTCGCTGGGAATGCGTTGCGGAATTTGTCGGATGGTATGGAAGGTCAGCGCCAGAAACAGCAGAATGAAAAATACGGTTCCGCCATAGAACATGTTGCGGGCCATGGCTTTGGTAAACGTTGCGCTCATTTTCCCGGGTCTCCTTGATGGTCGTGGCCAAGCGAAGCGCGTCTTGCCCGCCGGTCAAGGATGCATTGTCCGGAGAAGAGCCGTCAGATTCCTTGACCCGTATCAAGGAATGCGATGGACGCTGCTCGGCACCCGAATGCGCGGTTTGCCAGACTTCAAACCGACAAGGGGTGGCGCGAAGCACGAGGGGCGGGAGGTCGGCTACTCAGCTTGAATGACGATATCGCTGAATGGCCGCCCGCGCCAATACGTCCACCCGCTCATTTTCGGGGTGGCCGCAATGACCGCGCACCCATTCCCATTCCACCTGATGCGGACTGCTCGCGGACTCCAGCCGCTGCCAGAGATCCACATTTTTCACCGGCTGACGGTCAGCCGTTTGCCAGCCGCGCCGTTTCCACCCGGCCAGCCACTCGGTCATACCCTTCATTACATACTGGCTGTCGGTGTAAATCCGCACCGGCGTAGGCCGCTTTAACGCCTCCAGCCCGTGGATGACCGCCAGCAACTCCATGCGATTGTTGGTCGTCGCGGGTTCACCCCCCGATAATTCCCGCTCATGCCCCTGATAGCGGAGCAAGGCCGCCCAGCCACCGGGGCCGGGATTACCGGAACAAGCGCCATCGGTAAATAACAAAACCCGGTCATTGCCCGAAGAATCAGTCAGTTGATGATTCAAGATGCTCTCTCTTAAGATTTGATCCAGCAAAACGACGCTCAGCCGCTAAGCACCGACCGTCTCCAGATTCAGCGCTGCCGCCAGCAAGGCCTGGGTATAGGGATGCTGAGGACGGTCAAATACTTGTTGCGCCGGACCCTCCTCGACCACCCGACCGTTCTTCATCACCAGCAGATGATGCGCCAGCGCCCGCACCACCCGCAGATCGTGGCTGATAAACAGGTAGGCCAATTGGTAACGGCGCTGCAAATTGCGCAATAAATCGACAATCTGCGCCTGCACCGATACGTCCAGAGCGCTGGTCGGTTCATCGAGAATCAGTAGGCGCGGTTGCAACGCCAGGGCGCGGGCAATGGCGATGCGCTGGCGCTGCCCCCCGGAGAATTCATGCGGATAGCG
>JAIFNF010000091.1 GCA_020047885.1 Gammaproteobacteria bacterium
AGGGTCAGATTCTTGAACCACATGAAGACAGCATCCGTTGTCGCGAAAGCGCGGATTATCCGCTAATGTTCCCCTATCGCCAAGCCGAACCGTCCCTGGTTTCGCATAGCGAAAAATCGCGCTACTCATATTGCACTGCAACAAAAGGTGCGTTATGCTGCAATCGCACAATTTCAATATCTATCGACACTTAATTCAGGAGACTATTCATGGCCAACGAGATGTTCGCTAATCTGTCCGCGCCGTATCAGAATCTGATGGGTCCGGCGCTCAAAGCCAACAAACTGTCCGCTGCTAATCTCGAAGCACTGGTCAATTTCCAGATGAATTCCCTGCAATCCTATGTGGACATGGCGATGGCCCGCATGAAGGCGGCAGCGGATATCAGCGATCCGGCCAGTCTACAGGCCTTTCTGACCAGCCAGGCGGAGACCATTTCCAGCCTGAATCAGAAATTCATGGATGACTCCAAAGCGCTGGGCGATCTGATGGGACGCTTCAAGACGGAATTCGACAAACTGGTTCAGGACAGCATGACCGCTGGCAAGAAGTAAAAAATCCCCCCACCCCCTTCGTCAAAGGGGGAAGCGCCCCTCTGTCAATGCCCAAAACCCGTATCGTTGTTGGTCTATCCGGCGGGGTAGATTCGTCGGTCGCTGCGCTGTTGCTGGTCGAACAGGGCTACGACGTTCATGGCGTGTTCATGAAAAACTGGGAAGACACCTTTGAAGCGGGTTACTGCTCGGCGGCAGAAGATCTCGAAGATGCCCGGGCGGTGTGCGAAACCCTGAACATCCCCCTGCACCAGGTCAACTTCACCGCTGATTATCAGGAGCGGGTGTTTCGCTACTTTCTGGACGAATACCGCAACGGCCGGACGCCCAACCCGGACGTTCTGTGCAATACCGAAATCAAGTTCCGGGCTTTTCTCGATCACGCCCACCGTTTGGGCGCCGACGCCATGGCCACCGGTCATTATGTCCAGTGCCAAGCGCGTGAGGGTCGCCAACATCTGCTTAAGGGCCGCGATCCTGGCAAGGATCAGAGCTATTTCCTGTATGGACTGAACCAGACCCAACTGGCCAGCGCCCGCTTCCCTATCGGCCATTTGCTGAAAATCGAGGTACGGGAACTCGCCGCCGCCGCTGGACTGGTTACGCACGCCAAAAAAGACAGCACCGGTATCTGCTTCATTGGCGAGCGCCGGTTCCGCGAGTTTTTGAACCACTATCTCCCTGCGCAACCAGGTCCCATGCGCACGGTCGAGGGTGACATCCTCGGTGAACATGACGGCCTGATGTTTCACACTATCGGCCAGCGGCAGGGCTTGCGCATTGGCGGGCGACGTGAGGGCAGTGGCCAACCCTGGTATGTGGTTGGCAAGGATCTGGAGCGGAATACCCTGATTGTCGCCCAGGGTCGCGACCATCCCGCGCTGTTTCACTCACGGTTGCGCGCCTCGCAACTCCATTGGATCAGTAGCGAGCCGCCTTCCGTACCGTTCACCGGTAAGGCGAAAATCCGCTATCGCCAACTGGATCAGGACTGCGTACTGGAAACCCTGGACGGCGACTGCGCCGAAATCCGCTTTAACGCCCCCCAACGGGCGGTGACTCCCGGTCAATCGGTGGTGTTTTACCGGGAAGATGAATGTCTGGGCGGCGGAATCATTGAAGCGGGCTACAATTAAGCGCATTCCTTTCCGCAACCCATCCCGAGTCTCATGCCCAAAACCGATCGTGATCGCGTTATCGCTCTAGCCGGCGTGATGCAAGCCGCCAACCTGGTGCGTAACATCGCCCGAAATGGCCAACTTGAAGCCAATGATTTCGCGGTCTGCATGACCAGTCTGCTCCAGGTCGACGCCCCCAGCACTGTCGATGTTTACGGCGGCATTGACCGGCTACTCACCGGCCTGCACCTGCTGGAACAGCAACTCCATAATCCACAGGACATGGAACTGACCCGCTATGTGATTACCCTGGTGCGGCTGGAACGCAAGCTCAGCCGACATGATGACCTGTTAGCGCTCATCGGCGCGGGCATTCAGGAAGTCACGCAGAATCTGGCGCATTTCCCGGTCACCCACAGCAACGCCATCGCCCGATTTGCTGATCTCTATCTGAAAACTATCAGTACCTTGTCACCGCGCATCATGGTCAGCGGCGTCCAGGCGCATCTGAACAACCCGGAAAATGCTAATCGCATCCGGGCGTTGCTGCTGGCCGGGATTCGCTCCGCCCGACTCTGGCGACAATGCGGCGGCAGTCGGTGGGGATTGCTATTGCGGCGCAATGTGCTGTTACGGGAAACCCGGTTGTTACTGGCGCAGGCCGAGTGACTCCTGTCCTTGCTGGGCGGGAGCGGTAAGGAATGAACTGGGAGAATGGCGCGGCCACTGGGTCTATGATGGAGCCACACCCGTGAGCGCGGATGGCATGATCCCACAACTGGATTTGCTCTGGGATCCCGCCAAGGCGGCATCGAACCAGGCCAAACACGGGGTGAACTTTGCGCAAGCCGCTACAGTGTTGCTGGATGCGCTGGCGCTGACGGTATTCGATGCTGAACACAGCGAATTTGAAGATCGCTGGTTTACGCTGGGTCTATCCAGTGAACGCAAGCTGCTGGCGGTGTCGCACACCTACACAATCACGGGACCGCACCGGATCCAAGTGCGCATTATCTCGGCGCGTGAGGCCACCCGGAATGAGCGGAGGTATTATGAAAATGAGCCACGGTAAATACAGCCCTCCAGTGAACGCTATGAGCAACCTGATGGATAGAAATGATGACGATATGCCCGCTGAGATCGATTTCTCCACGGGTACGCGCGGCGAGTTTTTCCAGCCCCAGGCACGCCTCAATCTGCCCGTGTATCTGGAGGCTGAGGTAGAAACTTATTTGGCTGCTCGAGCCAAGATCAAGGGCATTGACGTTGGCCAACTGGTCAATGAGCTGCTGAAAAAGGATATCGAGTTAATCGAAGCCGTTCAGTAGCGATGGCGTTTCTAGCGGTAATGTGGCGGCAGTCGGTGGGGATTACTGTTGCGGCGCAACGTGCTGTTGCGGGAAACCCGGTTGTTACTGGCGCAGGCGGAATGATTCCTGCCCTCGCTGGGTGGGAGCGGTAAGGAATGATGGGTTGACAATTCTGCGCAGTCCGATCAGTCTGACTAGACTGACTAGCTGCTGGTTTCGGCAAGAGGGTTTTCTCATGCAAACCTGGCAATTACAGGAAGCGAAAAGTCGCTTCAGCGAACTGGTGGATCGCACACTGGCCGAGGGGCCACAACTGATCACGCGGCGCGGGGCTGAGGCGGTGGTCGTGATCGCTGCGCCTGAATTCCGCCGGATGCACTCCGGACTCTCGTTGCGGGAAGTACTGCGGAATGCGCCGCGTGGCGAGCCGCTGGAACTGGAACGCTCGGCTGAACCCGTGCGCGAGATTGCGTTGTGAAATATCTGCTCGATACCTGCGTGTTATCGGAATTTGTCAAACCAGCCCCTAATGACGCGGTGTTGGCCTGGGTCGATGCGCGGGCCGAGAACGATACGTTTGTTGCGGCGATGACGCTGGCGGAATTACGCCGTGGTGTTGCCAAACTGCCCACCTCACGACGTAAAAGCGCATTGTCTGTCTGGCTGGATCAACTTCAAGCGAGCCTCGGCAACCGGGTTTTACCCTTTACGGTGGATACCGCCGGCTACTGGGGTGAAATGTGCGCTCGGCTTGAAGCCGTGGGCAAGCCCATGGCGGCCTTCGACTCTATCATCGCGGCAACGGCCATTGAACACGGTCTGGCGCTGGTCACGCGCAATGTTCAGGATTTTGCCGCAGCTCCGTTAATGTTGATGAATCCCTGGGATCAGCCGCTGTGATCGGCACCCTGCCCCTGTCCAACTCCTCAGTCCGGCGGTTCACCCTCAAGCTGCGCACGTTTCTTTAATCTGAAAACCATCAGCACCCTCTCGCCGCGCATCATAGTGGTTCGGATTGCTGGAATTATGACTTTTCCAGTATACAATCCGTAGCCGTTGCGACATATCAACCATCAAGGAGAGTGCTGTGGTCCGTTTCCTGCCCTGTGGGGAGTTCGTCAACGAAAGTGAACGCTTGGCCGGTGAACGACTGCGTTCCAAACTCCAGAGCACGGGTGCCCGTTGGATTCTGCTCTCCAATCTGAACCACTCCTCCCATCCTGCCGCCCGTTCTGATGAAATTGATGTGGTTGCCATTGGCCCCTCGGGCGTCTATGTCATCGAGATCAAGCACTGGGACGGGATATATCTCAAGCAACAATCCTTCATTGCCGAGCAGGAAGCGGAGCGCATCAATACCAAGGCCAAGCGCATCGCCGGTAAGCTACGTCAGCGTTTCGATCCGGGTTTTGTTTCAGCCCGGTTGCTGTTAACACGCGGCGAGTTGCGCTTTGAGGTTGGCAAACGGCCAGTATTGCGCGGCGTTCCGGTCTTCGGTCTGTCGGAATGGCGGGAACTGCTGGACGTAGCCGGGTCGGTTCGACTGACGCCGGAGTTGATTGAACAGGCGGCGAAACAACTCGAACCTGCGGTGAAAGTCGCTTTGCATGGCGAGTTACGGGCATTCGCGGGCCTAATCAATCTGGAGCGCCTCCCGGAATCGAGCGATGCCTTTCATCGCGTCTATCGCGGCCAGCATCCGACCCGCCGCGACCGGGTGATCCTGCATCTCTATGATCTATCTGCCAGCCAGGAAAAGCAGGCGCTGGACATCGCACGCCGGGAGTTTGAAACGCTGCAACGCTGGCAGAAATCGCCTTATGTGCCGAGCCTGCTGGATTCGTTTCAGGAGGTCGACGGTTATCCCGGCGAGTTGTATTTCTTTTCGCTGGTGGACCCTGCCGCGCCGACGCTGGTGCAACGGGCGCAGGATACCGCCTGGGATCTCCCGGCCCGGTTGGCCTATACGCATGAAGCGTTGCTGGCACTGGATCGTTTTCACCAGCCGGACGATCCGGCGCAGGGTCATCTGCTACATCGGGGCATTACGCCCGCCAGTTTGCGGGTGCGGCATAACGGTCGTCCGTTGTTCACCGATTTCCGCCTGAGCCGGTTGGCCGAAGCCCAGAGCATTTCTGCCGTGCCAGTGGATTTTGGAGCCATGGCTGCCTTTGTTGCGCCGGAACTGATTACCGGCGGTCTGGCGGCAGCGACGCCGCAGTCGGATATTTATGCGCTATGCGCCACGCTTGAAACGCTGTGGACTGTGGATGATTCGCTAACCGATCAGGTGCGGGAGGTGTTGGCGCGGGGTTGCCGCAATCTTCCCGCTGAACGACCATCGTTACACGATCTGGCCGCAGAATTAGCGATTTTGCAAGGCGTTGCGCCGCCTGCGCCAGACCTGCCCGCCCCGGAATACTGGGATGAGGACACGGTGGTTGCCTTCCAGAATTCCCGCTACAAGATCATCAGTCGCCTAGGCCAGGGCGGCATTGGCTAGACGTTCAAAGTGGTGGAACTGGACGCTCATTCCGACGAACGATTTGGAGCTTACGTCGCCAAGGTCGTCCGGCATCAGGAGGATGGTGAAGCGGCGTTACGCGCTTATCGCCAGGTGCGCGCCCACACGACTCATCCGGGTTTGTCAGTGATCCATGAGATTGCGCCCCAGTGGCAGGCGAACGGTTTTGTCGCCTTGATGAAGTGGGTCGAGGGCATGCCTTTGCAGGATTTGCGGGGGGTGTTGCCGCTCCATGCGGAGGATTTGGGCGAATCGTCGGCGGAAGTACTGGCCGGGCGCTGGCTGATCGCACTGTGCGAGGGTCTGGGGGAATTGCATCGGCATGGGTTGGCGCATGGCGATGTCAGCCCGCGCAATATCATCGTTCAGGGCGGCGCGGTGGTGCTGACGGATTATGACAAGGTGACGCAGATCGGTGGTTTATCACGCGGCGGTACGCCCGGTTATGCCAGTCCCGGCGTGCAAAGCGGTTCCGCCCTGCATCCGGCTGATGATGTGTACGCGCTGGCCGCCAGCTTTTTCTCCGTGCTGTATGACCGTGAGCCGTTTCCCAACGGTCCGGAACATGGCCTAAATTGGGCAGGCGTCGCTGGTTATGAACGCCTGCGGCCGTTTCTGGAACGCGCTACACATCCTCGGCCTGAAGAGCGCTTTGCCGATGCCTTCGCGGCTCGGCACTGCTTGCGGGAAGGTCTGGCCGAAATTGTAGATTTTCCCGAAGCAGCGCCGGGTTGGATCGAGCCGCTGCCGCTCACTCCCAACATCACGCCCTGGCTCCAGCAATTGCTGTCGGCTTATCCCGGCTCGCGGCATGGCAACAGTGAAACACGCGGTCTGGATTCTGAATTTGCCGTAGCGACCTATGTGGAAACCCGGCTGGATCAGGCGCTATTCGACGAGATTCAATCCGGAAAGATTGCGCTGATCATTCTGTTTGGCAATGCCGGCGATGGTAAAACGGCTTTTCTGCAACATCTGGCGCGGCGACTGGGCGTGAAGGACGTGCATTCTTCGCGGCGGGTTTGGGAATATCGGCTGGCGGATGGCCGGATGCTGCGCGTCAATCTGGATGGCTCTGCCGCCTGGCAGGGGCGCTCCGCGAACGACTTGCTGGATGAGTTTTTCCGCCCTTTCCAACAACCCGACTATTCCCGCCAGAACGTCCATATCGTCGCGATCAATAGCGGCAAGCTGCTGGAATGGATCGAGTCCCACGATGAGGCCACCTATCTCACGGCGCAATTACGCCAGGTCTTGTTGAATACGGATGCGCTGTATGACCCCGGTTTTCGCCTGATTGATCTCAATCAGCGTTCGCTGGTCGGCGGCGTAGCGGACGGGCGAGTGGGAACCGCATTTCTCGATGCCCTGTTGGAGCGCTTGCTGGGCGTTGATCACGACCCGTGGCAGCCCTGCCTGACATGCAGCGCTCAACAGCGTTGCACCGCCTGGCATTCGGTGAAAACCCTGCGGGATGCGGAGCGTGGTCCCCGGTTGCGGACGCGACTGACCGATGCCTTGCAAGCCTGTCATCAACGCGGTGAAGTGCATATTACCGCCCGCGAATTACGGGCCGCGCTGGTTTATATCCTGTTTGGTGTCCATGACTGCGCTGAACTGCATAACGACCCGGATTTGCGGCCGCCACATTATGCCGAGCGGGCGTTTGATGCTCATGCTGAACAGCGGCAGGGCGAGTTGCTGGCGGAATTGGTTCGTTTCGATCCGGCGCTGGAAACGCATCCGGCACTGGATCGGCAGTTGTTGAAAGACGCGCCTGTGTTTTCAAGAAACCGGCTGGCAGTGGCGCGGCGGCAAGCCTATTTCGAGCGGTCCGAGGGGATAGCGCTGGCCGATGGGCGGCATTTGGACCGGTTTCGCCGCGCGCCGCTGGTATCAGCGGTGGAGCGCGCTGCGATGTGTTGCGATCTGTGTTTAGGCATGGCTCGGCTGGAAGATTTGCCGCCGGTGGCCTTTGCCCCGCAGGCGTTGGAGCGGGGCGTACCGTTGCGTATTACCCCGCGTACCCCGATTGAAAGCGCCTACTGGGTGGTCAAATCTTGGGATCGGTTTGAACTGGATGCGCCCTTGCCGCAAACCACCGAGGGTTTGGAGGTTTTGCATACGCATTTGCGGCTGAAATACCGCTATAAGGG
>JAIFNF010000223.1 GCA_020047885.1 Gammaproteobacteria bacterium
TCCCCGCCCTAAAGGACGGGGATTCCTCTGTAGAGGGTATGATGCCCCATACCGAGAACACTGAATGTTCTCTGATCTCCCCGGTGCAGCAAGCCGCACCGGTGGCACAACCCACCGGCAACAGGTGGGCCGAAACTGAAATGCTTTTGAACACGATTCAGGTTTTACGCCTTCGTCTTCCGAAGGCAACCGGATACCTTGAAGTTGCCAAAGAGCGAACGACCGTCGGGTGCGTGATCGCGATAGCCGACGGAAAATAGGATAGCAGAATGGATGGCTCACTCACAGAAAAAGCCGGCGAACTTCGTTCGCCGCGCTATCCATCCCCGGCCTGAAGGCCGAGGCTTTTCGCGCAATTTGGGTAAAGTTTGTTGGGGTCCGTTGCGCCTTCCAGTTCGGTTCGCTGGTAATAATCCTGGAACGATGCCTGAATGACCGCCTGTTCATTCACAAAATCCAGCACCATGGTGTCCTGCTTGAGCGGCGGGAAGGGGCGGTTGAGTCGGCTGAGGGTTTGCACAGCGGCGATGCCGCCAAGCTGCTTGTCCACATACATCGTGTGCAGGAGGGGCTGATCAAAGCCGGTCTGATATTTATTGGCCACAATCAGAATGCGCTGCGCCGGGTGCTTGAACGCCTCGGCAATATCACCGGTGCCGGGCGGATTCATGTGGTCTTCGGTGTATTTCTGTTCGTTGATGTATTGATGGAAAGGCCGAAAGCCTTTTTTGATGCGGTGATCCGGTACGCCGAACAATTCCAGCGTCTTGTCTTTGGGTGTGGCGGTAAAGGCGAAGAAGGAGAGATGCGGTAATTTTTGCCGTACCTTCTGGATTTTCTCCAATTCCGCCTCAATCGGGTCTTCCGCTGGCTGGCTTTCGTCATCCCGACCCAGTGCCTGGCTCAGTTCTTCATCGCTGGTCAGCACCAGTTTGAGGTCTTTGATGTTCTCACCGGTTTGGGAACTGTGTGCTTCATCCACGACGACAGCAAACCGCTTGCCCGGCATTTTGGCCAGTTCGCCGACAAAGCCGAATTTTTGCAGGGTGGTGATGATGATTTTGTCACCGCGCTCCAGGGCTTTCACCAGTTGTCGGGTGTTGCGGTCAATTCGGGAAACGGTGCCTTTAATCTTCTCGAATTGCTTGATGGTGTCTTGCAGTTGCCGGTCGAGAATGCGGCGGTCGGTAATCACGATGATGCTGTCAAAAATCGGCTGACCGTCCTCGCCGCACAGATTGGCGAGTTGGTGCGCCAGCCAGGCGATGCTATTGGATTTGCCGGAACCGGCACTGTGCTGGACCAGATAGTTGTGGCCGCTGCCGTGGGTTTTGGCGTGATTCAGCAACTGGCGAACCGCCATGAGTTGATGAAAGCGCGGGAAGATGAATTTCTCTTTACCGGTTTTGGGATCGCGCTCGGCGTGCAGATAATTTTGAATCAGCATCTGGAGCGAATCAGCGCTCCAGATGGCCGGTTGAGGTTCACCGTCTTCGTCGGTGAAATCCGCCCACAGGTAGCTGGCGGCAAAGTTGCCGGGGATGATCGGGTTGTAGGTGTCGCGGTTGAAGGGCAGAAAGACGGTCTCTTGCCCAACGATCTGGGTGCTCATGTAGGCCGCGTCGTCATCGACGGCAAAATGCACCAGACTGCGCTTCCAGAAGGGTTCATTTTTATCGCGCCGCCGGTATTGAGCGATGGCGTGTTGGACGTTCTGGCCGGTGAAGTGATTTTTCAGTTCAACCGAGACGATGGGCAGGCCATTGAGCAGAATCACCACATCGACGGAGTGATCGGGCGTCCGGGTGGAGAAATGTACTTGACGCATGACGGCAAAGCGGTTGTTTTCATAACGGATCTGATGTTCCTGATTACCGTCCGCCGCTGGGCGGAAATAGGCCAGTTGCAGATTGACGCCATTGAACGACACGCCATTTCTGAGGACATCCAGGGTTCCACGTTTCTGGATGAGACCGGTGACATGCCCGGCCAGCGCCTCACGGGGGGCATCGGGAAATTGCTGGCGTAGCTTGCTGAGTTCTTTGGGTTGGGTCGCTTCGATGAAGTCCCACAACAGGCCAGCGTCCAGCAGGGTAGTGGCGTTGAAGTGTTGGGAATCGCGGGCGGTGTAGAGCGGGCTGGCGGCCAGCGCTGCAACGATTTGATCTTCAAAGCTGGCTTCGTTAAGCGCATTTGACTTCGCCATCTAACACGACTCCTGTTGATACAGCCAACCACGGGTTCGAGCGTATCCGGTGAGAATCTTGGCTTTCTTTTCCACTTGGCCTTTACCCATGCCGGAAAAGTTGATCAGGACATGCTCAGGAAAAGGAACGCCATTGGGATCAACGGGCAACCCTTGCTCGTCGCATTGACTGCGCGTGATCGCCATAACGCCCACGGAACTGAGTTTGAGTTCAGCGGTATAGTGCCGCCAGGAAGCCTCCGGGCTAATACGATCACCGTCATAGACGGAGAGCTGGTTCTCGTCTTTGGGTGTGGGGCGAAAGGCTTGCGAGGATACTCGACCTTCCTGAATCCAGTTTGGATGAATTTGCCGCAGGAGCAGGGTTTCGGCGTTCATGCGATTTTTGCGGATAACTCTTGCAGTTTTTGATTGAGCGATTGCCAATCTTCCGGTTTCGCCAGGTTCAAGCGGTCCTCCCGACATTCCTGCGTGTTGAGGTTCAGCGCCTGCCATTCAGCAACTTGTCCAACCAGATCAATTTCCAGAGAAACTTCCCAGTCGCCTAAGGACCATTCCGCCTGAATGCCACCCTCGGCAGTGGGATACAGATACGGCAAAGGCAGGGTAGGATCGTAAAGCGTGTCAAATTCGGCGGATAGCCCAGCTAATTGAGTTTGATCCGGCGCGTGTCCCTTGCCATCCAACCAGCCCCCTTCGAGTTGCGACAATACTTCAAGACGGGTCGTGACATCCAAGGGATCCAGTAGGCTAATATGCTCGACGGATTCAATAGATTTTAATCGATCCTGACGGTCTTTTTTTACGATACCTTGTAGCAGTACCCTTGTCCCCTTTTCATACTCATCATAGGCTTCAAGAATAGTTGCCCGATGTTGGCTACGCATCGGCGCTTGAAGGTGTCCGCCGTCCGGCAATACGATTTCAAAGGTATTCGTTCTTTTGTTAGCATCACAAATAGCACCCCGCAGGCGCATTTCATCGGTCCATTCCTGAATCTGGCTGGAGGCGAGAATCAGGCTTCGGCGGGATTGTGGGGTTAATCTTGCAACGTAGCCACTACTTGAGGGTAACTCAATCGCCTCACCTTCGCGCAAGCTGCGCCCAAAGCGATCAAAATAGCTGAGAAGATCAGGAGATATGTGATCAATGATGGATTGATCGTGTTGAGCAGCATTGACGGCTGCAATAATAGATTCTCTGGCTTGGTTGAAATAATCGGCGCTGGCAGGAGGAAGCAGTGTTGAAAACGTCAACATAATAACGGGTATAGCGCTTCCTTCCTTAACAGTTTGCAAATGCAGTTCCACACCCTCAATAAATCCGCGTGGTGAACGTTTACGTTCTCGATTGGCTTGTAAAAATTTCCATTTCGCTACTTCGATAATCATTTCTTCCAGAACAGCCAAATCCTTGAGCAGTTCCAGTGGTACGGTATGTTCATTAAAACGGCTTCCCGTGAGTTTCGGTTCAAGGAATAATTGGTTCATCGTGGTTTTAATCCTTAAAAACTCGTGCTTCAACCGATTCCCGACTCATTGCGAAATGCTGAGCGACATCCGCCAAAATTCCCGCCAGTGTACCGAGTTTGAGCGGATCATGACGGGGAATCGTGATGTGATGTTCGCCGTTCTCCTGAGTGGTCAGGCGCAAGTGGCTACCGGTTTGTCGGGTGATTTGATAATCCAACACCCGCAGTCGTTTGGCAAGGTCGGAGCCGCTGAGATCACGCGGTAGTTTCATGCGGCGATGACTTCATCACGAACACAATGCAAGCGGATCAATTTAGGCTTATCCGCAGAGTCAAAATGGCAGGCAACGGCATCACGAACTTGCTGTTGTAGTTCGGCCCAAGTGTCGGCTTGAGTAAAAATGGAAATGCCCAGGGCTTGGGCAGTAAAGCCGCCTTCCGGGGCATCCTCGACCAGAAAGATGAGTTCAGTCATTTGTATGATCTCCGGGATTAAAATTATCCGGTACCGCCCGCTGCCCCGTGACGCACTCATGAATCAGCGCGGCGCGGTATTCAGTAAGGAGGGTGAGTTGGCGGGAGTAGGCGGAATGAAGAGCGTCGAATCTTTCTTGTTGTTTATCGATAAAGCTCAAAATATCAACCTGCTCGTCAAGTGATGGAAGTGGTAACTTCATTTGAGACAAAATGCCCGTGTTCAAGTTATCCATCGTCGCACCAACAGACTGAAGTGTGAGTGACTCTTTCAAGCGTTTTAGTTGAAACAGCGTGACAAGGTATGCAGGCGCTAATGCTTGAGTATCTGGCCGCATTAACAAGCTACCTGTACCGCAAAGCCAGCCGACTTCATCAGCACGAACCAGTACACAGCGGCCTAATTCTCCACGCCGTGCAAATAGAATATCGCCATATTGTAAGAAATGGCGTTCTAATCGTCTGGCGGTGACTTTATCTACGGTACATTTTCGATCATACTGAACTAATCCTTCCACCATGTGCGATGGATTAATAATCGGGATACCGTTTTCAACATATTCGTGTGCATGTAGTTGGCTTCCAAATGGGCCAGTTTGAAGGAGTTTTGCCAAACGGCCCAGCGGGACAATACTCCAATGTGCCGGAATCTCCCCCAACCACGACAATCCAGAATCTTTCATCGGAATATTAGGATTGAGACCACGGGTTACAGCCTGTTGAATCAACGCCGCCCGTTGTTCCTTGAGCAAAGCCATTTGTCGCCGCCGCAGGTCTATCAAGCGGTCAATTTTGGCAGTTTGCTCGTCGAGATACGCAGCGATGCGACGTTGTTGTGTGTGATTGGTAATTGGGATTTCTAAAGCATTAACTTTTTCTGCGGTAAAATGAGATATTGTTGCTTTATTACAGATAATGTCTATCCAGCCAGAATTTTTGACTGCCTGCATTAAATAATATAAGAATTTTGTCGAATTTAACTGTCGTGGACGAACACGATTGATAGCATTTTGGAAGATACAAAGCGGGATTTCATTACTCCAAAGACAAGAACGCCCAACATCACCACCTTCGCTTATCAGAAGATCGCCAGCTTCAAGTTTGTTGTTAATAATTTCTTCTGGAGAAGCCCACATTTGTTTAACATCAGAAATATCTGGACCTGCCCAAGATACATTTTCAGCCCGTATGTAAGGTATAAGTTGATCATTTAAATTTGATGGATTGGGTTGTAGCATTTTCCCCAATCGCACAGAGTAAAATCGTTTCAGTTGTCCTTGTTGCCATTTATTAGGCGCTTGACCAAACCATGGATTGTTTTTTATTTTACTCATCCCCTCACAATCTCCCTTAACAGATTCTCAGTTTCCTCATCCAGCGCCAGTAATTCAGCCGCAATCTCCCCAGTCGAACGCAGTGGCGTATATTCATAGAAATACTTGGTGAAGCTGATTTCATAGCCCACCTTATCCTTTTCCCGATCCATCCACGCATCGGGGACATGCGGCAACACCTCGCGCTCAAAATAGGCGTCGATGTCGTCTTTCAGCGGCACATTCTCAAAATCGCGTAACTCACTGTCCGGCAATAACCGACCCTCGGCATCCCGCACCGGTTCAGCCTCTTCATGGCGCTCACCCAAGACCGCACGGATCACCTTGACCAGTCCGGCAGTCAGTTTCCACGGCAGCGCATCCGCCAACGCCGCAAAGAACTCCCGGTCATTCATCCACGGCGCTTGCACCTCCAAAGTCGCCAAGGCATCCGCCAGTTGTGGATGGCGGTTATCCTTCAATTTGAGTACGGCAGCATCCAGCAACAGGCGTTGGCGCTGGCTTTCGCTAAGGTCATAGCGCAAACGCAGCGGGCGTTCCACACAAACCTTGGTATAACCGAAATCGGCGGTATCGAAAATCAGGCTGACTTTGGATTCCGAAAATGCCTGATAAATACCCAGAATGGCAGCGGACTGGTCTTCACTGATTTCCACTCGCTTTTTACCCAGATTGCGCCGCAACAGCGTATAGAAATCCGCGCCATTAGCGTTAATCAACTGCACCTTGCCACAGCGTTCTATCGGCTTTCGATTGTTGATCAACCAGATATAAGTGGCAATGCCGGTGTTGTAGAACAGATCATTCGGCAACGCGATGATAGCGTCCAGCCAGTCATTTTCGAGGATATACTTGCGGATATTACTGGGACCGCTACCGGCGTCACCATTAAACAACGGCGACCCGTTAAAAATCACAGCAATCTTGGAACCTTGCGGAGCCATTTTGCTCAGTTTGTGCAGCAGAAACAGCATCGCGCCATCGCCGACATCCGGCAGACCCGGCGCATAATGACCCACTGCACCGCGTTGATGTTCCGCTTCAATCTCCTCACGAATGTTTTTCCAATCCTTACCAAAGGGCGGATTGGACAGCATGTAATTGAAATGGGTACCGGGTAATAAATCGTGACTCAGGGTATTCTCGCGCTTGATATTCTCCGGGTTTTCACCCTTCATCAACATATCGGCCTTGGCAATGGCGTAGGTTTTCTCATTCAATTCCTGGCCAAACAGCGAAACATCCAGCGCTGGATTGATTCCGCCAAGCAGGTATTCTTTAGCGATGGTCAGCATCCCGCCTGTCCCACAAGCCGGATCATAAATCCCGATTAGACTTTCCTTCGCTAACCGCACACGATCCGGTTCAAACATGAGCTTGACCATGAGGCGAATAATGTCACGGGGCGTATAAAACTGCCCAGCGGCCTCGTTGCTGGCTTCCTTGAATTTGCGGATCAGATACTCAAAGATGGTGCCCATCCCGTGGTTATCCACAGCTTCGGGGGACAGATCGACTTCGGTAAACGCTTGTGTGACCTTGAACAGTAACCGCTTGCGGGCCAGCGTTTCATAAATGGGTGATAGTCCCTTCTCTTCCCCACCGGAGAAGTTATAGAGAATATCTTTCACATTGACTGAAAAACCATCCAAATAAGCCGAAAAATTCGGAATCAGGTCATTGGGTCGCTTAATCAATTCGTCGAGCGAATACTCCGACGTATTATAAAAATTCTGCCCAGCAGATCTGGTCAGGAGGGCATTGCGGGTGACCGTGGGGACGGCCTTATATTTCCCCGCGTCCTCATGCACGAGGTGTCGGGTGGGTTGTAATACACAATCCAAGCGGCGCAGCAGCGTAAACGGCAGGATCACATCTTCGTAATCTTTGGCTTCGTAGTCGTCTTTAATCAGATCGGCGATTTTCCAGAGGAACTCAGCGATTTCAGAATGGTTTTGCATTAAATTCTTATACTTGAGAAGCCACGATCACCCAAAAATTAGGTAGTAGTCATTCACTCCCCCGGCTGGGGCAGATGAGCGAGGGGTAGTCGCAATCGTTCAGAACGTAAGCATTCAGACCCCTCCCCCCAACCCCCTCCCCATAAATGGAGAGGGGGAGCGCCAACTCGCTGCTTCGCAAGACTCCCTACGGTTACTTCAGAACCATCCCCAGATTCCAGTCATGATGCCGGGATTATTCCACAGTCGTTTCCCACAGCCCGCCCAGTTCCAGACCGATGTCGGCAAACGGGGCCACGCTGATCACGGCCTGATCCCGGAATTGACCCAGGCTCATCCATTGTCCCTCGCGCAAGGCAAAGGCTGCCAGCGTCCGGGTCAGCGGATCAACCAGCCACAGATAGGCAACCCCATAGCGAGCGTACACCGGCATTTTAAGCAGGCGATCTTTACCAGCGGTCGAGGGCGACAGGATTTCACACACCCAGTCCGGGACGATTTCAAAACGATGATCCGGGGGCAACTGACGCATCCGTGTCCGCCGCCAGCCGGCCAGGTCGGGAACCAGAACTTCGGTGTCGCGGATGAAGTGAATTTCCGGCTCATCCAGAATCCACCAGCCCCCCGGCCCACCCCGGCCCCGGTGATAGGCAGCGCCGATATCCATACCCAGTTCTGAACTGACCAGGGCATGGCGACTGGCCGGACGCGGCTGGGCGTACAACCGTCCGTTGATAATCTCGCCGGTCAGGCGGTCCGGCAAGGCTTCCAGTTCGGCATACACATCTTCTTCATACCATTGGGCTTTCATCACCGCGGACACGGAGCCTCCAAAGTTAGCGCTTCAACCCGGTTCCTCCGGTTTGACAGCAACATAATGCCGATTTCCGCAAGTTGGCTGGACAGTTCGACATTGGCGACAAAACCGGGCGTGGCCGGACCCATCATCACGCCCGCCATCAGGTAACCGACCAGCGCTGGCAGTTTGAGGCGCACCGCGATGAGTCCCATCACCAGAGCCAGCCCCAGGCTGACGGCAATCGTCGTAATCAGCGCAATGCTATGCGGCATGGTTGAGATCTACTGAAAGCCGGGTTGAATCGATCACTTTCCCGGTTCCCCGACGACCCGACTGGCAGCCAGCAGCATGACCTTGGCCAAACGAGTCCGCTGATCCGCCGTCAACTTGTTCTTGTTGGCCAGCATCAGCCCCCGGGTGCAGATCGTATCCACTGCCGTATCAAAGCCCCATTTCTTCTCGGCTACAGTCACATTTTCAAACGTGTACACGGCGCTGCCATCCGGCAGTTTATCGTTCAGATCCCAGTCCTTGACCGGAATCAGCCGGAAATCCTTGGGATTTTCCAGCACCACCTGCATCTCGGTCGACTTGGCCATCGGCTTTTGCACGACCATGGCCGCCTGAATCTTGCTGGATGCACCGCCGCTCTTGATCTGCAACAGCGCCTCCGCACCATCGACAAACGCCGGGGCGGTATTCTTGAAACCCGGTTCCAGCCGGGTCATAAACTCCCAGGTGACGGCGACGCCGCTATTGGGCGACTGCACAGCGATCAATCGGCCCTTGCCCGGTTGCTGCAAGTCGCTGTCGCTCTTGAGATCGCTGTCCTTGCCGGTGACGATGAACACGCATTCCTTGCCAATCTCGCCAAGACTGATGAACTGATCCGCGAAATCGGGATGATCCTTGAGGTAGTACTTCAAGGCATCGGCCTGTGTGAGTCCGACACTCACTGGACTTTGGGGATCGGCCAGGCGGTTGAGATTTTCGAGGGAGCCGGCGCTGGTCAATACCTGGGCGGACTGATCCTGTTCGGCCAGCACACTTTTCAGGCGCTCGCCGATGGTGTTATAGCCGCCGCCGCTTTTGCCGGTGCTCATCGTGATCGGCGGATCAGCGGCCTGCGCCGCACTAAAACTGACAGTCAGAATGAACGCACACAATAATCCGGTGTTGCTGGTCATGATGAATCCCCTGTGGTGGCATGAAGCGATGTTCAATGATGTTCAATGATCTTCAATACAGTCCCGGTGCTCCGGGCGGCTGGGTCTTGAAGCGTTTGTAGGCCCATAAATACTGTTCCGGCAGCGAGCGCACCGCCGCTTCAATCCCCTGATTGATCGCCGCTACCGAGGCTTCCAGGGAAGTCGCCGCCGTTACTTCCGGCAGCGCTCGCAAATGCAGCGCATAACCCTGACCCTGCGGCAACCGTTCCGCCCAGGTCAGAAATACCGGGACGCCGGTTTTGCGGGCCAACCGCGACACCAGCGTCATGGTATTGGCCGGGATGCCGAAGAACGGCGCGAACAGACCACTGTCAAGACCAGGATCCTGGTCGGGGAGAATGCCGAGGACTTCACCACTGTGCAGGGCGGTCAACAAGGCGCGTACCCCGGCAGCGTCCGTCGCCACCACCTTGCCGCCGACCCGACCGCGTCCCTGACGGCTGATCTCATCCAGTCCCGACCGACTCGGGCGATAAAGAATGGTCAACGGCAGGCGACTGGAATAGTAGAGACCGGCCATTTCCCACGCGCCGAGATGGGGCGTCATCAGGATCGCCCCCTGCCCACGGCGCACGGTGTCCGCCAACGCCTCTTCACCCGCTACTGAACCCTGAACCAGCCCTAACATCCGCTCACCAGGCCAACACCAGAGCGGAGCCAGCTCCAACAATCCCTTACCCGTCTCCATCAAATTCCGGCGCAACACCTCCTTCCGCCCGGCACTGGACCACTCAGGAAAACACAGCGCCAGATTCCGCTCGGCGACTTGCCGGTAACGACTGTGGGTCATCCGCCATAACATCCAGCCCAGCGCTGCGCCCAGGGCGTGAACCCAGGGTAGCGGCAGGAACGCTAACAGGCGCAATAACGCCTTGATTCGGGCTGGTCGGCGGCTCATTCGAGAGGATTATTCGACGGGATTATCAGGATCGGTGAAATCGAAATCGAGCGGGGGCGGCTGGCCGTCGTAGACCAGATTGCGCCGCTGTTGCAAGTAAGCACTGCGCCGGAATGAATACGGATCAATCTGGGCGTCAGCCAGCGCCAGTTCCATTTGCAACAACCCGGCGCGCCGGTTGATCAGATTCAACCCCCACAAACTCCATTCCACGGAACTGGAATCGGTGGACCAGTCAATGGGATCAATGAAGAAGTCGCCGACCAGGCCGAAGGTGTCGCGCACCGTACTCGACCCCAGCAACGGCAACACGATGTAGTAACCCTCACCAACGCCCCAGAACCCCAGGGTTTGGCCGAAATCTTCGCGGTTTTTGGGCAGTTCCATGCGGGTGGCGACATCGAACAGGCCGACAATACCGAACGTCGTGTTAAAGACGAGCCGGCTGCTGTCCTTTGCTGCCTGGTGTAATTTGAATTGCAGCAGGTCATTGACCAGCACCACAACGTCATTCAGGTTGCTGAAGAAGTGGCCGACGCTGGCGATGACCGGATCGGGCAGCGCCTTTTGGTAAACTTGGGCGACCGGCTTGAAGAGCGCCTTGTCCACGGTATCATTCACCGCATACAT
This sequence comes from Gammaproteobacteria bacterium, assembly GCA_020047885.1. The sequence goes on from JAIFNF010000223.1 coordinate 11,003, forward strand.
GGCGCGGTTGTAGCCTTCCAGCGGATCACGATCATCGCGCGACAGTTCGCTGGTCGGCGCACATCCAGCCAGTAACGCGACAACCAGGGTCGTCAACCCATAGCGGCGGAATCGGTTCATGAGAATCAACCAGAATGAAGTGGATGCAGAATTGCCTTGATCATTTTAACCCAAGCTGCGGCCGCTGCGCATAAAAGCTCAGGGCTTCGACGCTCTCCATCGTTGTAGCACACGGCATTGCTATACTATGGAAAATCCGCCTGAATTCTGTCCGGCCCGCCACCGAAGGAGCGCTTATGCATCCCTCCCATTCCAGCGATCCGCTGCAACGCCTGGAGCAACTTAACCGTATCGGCATCGCGTTGTCGAAAGAACGGGATAAGGCCAAGCTACTAGAAACCATCCTGGTGGCCGCCAAGACTTTACTCCATGCTGATGGCGGCACCCTGTACCGGCTCGACGAAGACACCCATCAACTGTTTTTTGAAGTATTGCATAACGACTCGCTCAATCTGCACATGGGCGGTGCCAGCGGAACGCCCATCCCCTTCCCGCCGATCTCGCTCTACGATGCACAGGGCCAACCGAACAAGGGAATGGTGGTCACTTACGCGGTGTTGAACGATGTCACCGTCGTCATTGACGATGCCTATGCCTATGCCGGACAGGAGTTCGACTTTTCCGGTACGCACCGTTTCGATCAGCGAACCGGCTACCGTTCCCGTTCCTTCCTGACCGTGCCGATGAAGAACCATGAGAACCATATCATCGGCGTCTTCCAGCTTATTAACGCCGTGAATCCTGACACCGGGGAGGTGGGCGCTTTCTCGGTCGCTGACCGGCAAATTGCCGAATCTCTGGCTTCTCAGGCGGCTATCGCTCTGACTAACCATCACCTGATTCTGCAACTGAAAAGCCTGTTCGAGTCGTTCATCGAACTGATCAACACGGCCATCGACCACAAATCGCCTTATACCGGTGCGCATTGCCAGCGGGTGCCGATCCTGACGATGATGATCGCCGAGGCCGCCCGTCGCTCCGAACAGGGCAAACTCAAGAATTTTCGCCCGACGCCTGAGGAGCTTTATGAAATCAAGATTGCCGGACTCCTGCACGATTGCGGCAAGATCACCACGCCGGTGCATGTCGTCGATAAGTCCACGAAACTGGAGACCATTTTTGACCGCATCCATCTGGTCGACACGCGCTTTGAGGTGCTCAAGCGCGATCTGGAAATCGCTTTCCTAAAGGAAAAACTGGCGATCCTGGAACGTGGCGATCCGGCGGCACTGCCCGCCCTGGAACAGCACTGGGCGCAACAACAGGCCGAACTGGACGCCGACCGGGAATATCTGCGCCGGAGCAATATCGGCGGCGAGTTTATGGATAACGCCGCCAAGGCACACATCCGCCATATCGCTGCCCGGCGCTGGGTCGGCGCGGATGGTCAGGAACAGGATGTTCTATCTACAGAAGAAATCGACAATTTGTGTATTTCCCGAGGCACGCTGAATGCCAGCGACCGCGCCATTATTGAGGAACATGTGGCGCTGACCATGCGGATGCTCAATAGCTTGCCCTGGCCGAAAACGCTGCGGAATGTCGCTGAATACGCGGGTTGCCACCATGAACGACTGGATGGCACGGGTTATCACCGTGGCCTGAGTGAAGCGACGTTGCCGGTGCCCGCACGCATCATCTGCCTGGCCGATGTGTACGAGGCGCTGACCGCTCGCGACCGTCCCTACAAACCCGGCAAGATGCTCAGCGAGGCGGTGACTATTCTCGGTCGAATGGTCCAGGATCGTCATATCGATGCGGATCTGTTCGATGTCTTCATTCGCCAGGGCGTCTGGCTGGATTACGCCCGCGAATATTTACCGCCCGAGCAGATCGATGAAGTGGATTTGAGCAGGATTCCTGGCTATACCCCCTGAGATTTAGGCAGGCCGTTTTACCTGGATTTTGATGAGGTGATGCTTTGAATACGGTAGAAATTGAGGAGGCCATATTTGTCGCGTGGGAGAGGTACTATACTGCCCACCGTCATAACTTGATCTTTTGAACCGCCAAGACGCCAAGGTCGCCAAGCGTCTTCGCTGGTTTTGATCTTCGTTCATCTGCGGATCACAATGTTCAGTTTATGGCAGTGCCAAGTATAAATAAGCTCGGCGAATTGCGGAACAGCGCGGCCACTGTTAAACAGAAAGTGAAATTTATTGTCGCCACCGATGGCGAAGAGTTCCAGGCCGAAGACGTGGCTATTGGCGAAACCGTGGCCTGTGCCTTTAAGGTAAGCGTTCAGACCCCTCCCCCCAACCCCCTCCCCATAAATGGAGAGGGGGAGCGCCAACTCGCTGATTCGCACGACTCCCTCCCCCCTTTTCCCCGACCGTAACCGTTCAGTCCCCCCCTTTAGCAAAGGGGGAGGTGAATGCTTACCCCCGACCATTTCGGCTTCTTCCTGCGTAGTCGTTCACTCCCCCGGTTAGGGCAGAGGAGTGAGGGGTCGTCCCGCCCGACGGTCAGCGATAGCGCGTTCCAGATAGCGCCAAGGGGCGTGCCCGCGCTGACGGCAGGTATCGATGATACTGGGGAGCAGGGCGACGACCCGGGAACCGACCCGGGTACGGGTTCCTAAACTGAGCGCAGGATGACCCCGTGACGTAAGGCGTGCTTGGCGTCATTGTTGGTCAGCGGGAGTTCGGGATAACATCAACGTTACTGTTCAGACGGTGATTGAAGTCAACATTCCTGAATCTTGGAATCTTTTTCTCTCGAATATCACGGATACGATCGTCATCTTTTCAGGTGATAAATCGAAAAAACCTATCGTTTAATCTGTTTTTACGTGGGTGGTGAATTATATCGGATTACCACGAATCGTTTTGACCTAAAGACGAGCGAAGTTCTCACGCTGTACGCTTATCATTGGCAATTCGAGCTGTTTTTTAGGTGTATCAAACGCACGTTAAATGCTCTGCATTTATGGAACCATGAACCCGATGGCGTTAAAATTCAATTTTATATTTACT
>JAIFNF010000321.1 GCA_020047885.1 Gammaproteobacteria bacterium
CACTGATGAATTTTCGGATGGCGGGCGAAGTCCAGCGGCAAGGTTGGCCGACTCCAGTCCTCAATCCGCCATGCTGCCAGCGCCTCCCGATCCAGCCGGAAGCGGCGGGAATTCGTGGAGAAAATCAGCACACCGTTGGGTGCCAGCAGCCGCAGGGCGTCCTGTAGCAAGTCCCCGTGATCCCGCTGCACGTCGAAATCGCCATCCATCCGCTGGGAATTGGAAAAGGTCGGCGGATCGAGAAAAATCAGGTCATAGCGTTCCTGCGCCTCGGCCAACCATGTCCGGCAGTCGGCCTGGATGAAACGCCGCCAGGGACCCGACAACCCGTTCAATTCCAGATTGCGCCGCGCCCAGTCCAGATAGGTCGCTGACAGATCAACCGTGGTGGTGCTGACCGCCCCGCCGAGCGCGGCATAAACCGTGGCGGTGCCGGTGTAGCCAAACAGGTTCAGAAAACGCCGACCTTTCGCCAGGTCGCCCAACCGTTGCCGGGTGATGCGGTGATCCAGAAACAGCCCGGTGTCCAGATAGTCAGCGAAGTTGACCAGGAACCGCGCCGATCCTTCATGCACTTCATGGAAACGGCCCTGTTGCGCGTGCTTCTGATACTGATTGACGCCGCGTTGCCGTTGCCGGACTTTGAGGAAGATATTGTCCCGAGGCACCTCCAGCACCTCGGGTAGCACCGCCATGACCTGCGCCAGCCGCATCTGGGCTTTAGCGGGATCGATAGTGGCGGGCGGGGCGTATTCCTGGACATGCAGCCATTGCTCATAGCGGTCAATGGCGACTGCGTATTCCGGCAAATCAGCGTCATACAGCCGGTAACAATGAACGCCTTCCCGCGCCGCCCAGCGACCGAGATGACGCAGGTTCTTGCGCAAGCGGTTGATGAAATCCTCAGCACCTGCGATGTCCACCCCTTCCGATGCGCTTTCTTCGGCGACCGGGGAGGAGGAGTGATGGGGCGAGCGAACGAAGAACTCCGGTTCCACCCGGAAGCGCAGCAACCGGCATTCCAGCGGGCCGTTATGGAAGGTATGCGCCTTTTCTGCCCGCAGCCCCATGCGTTTACCCAAATCCGGGTTGCCGGTGAAGACCGCCGCTCGCCAACCGGTGAAATGCGTTTTGAGCTGGTGGCCGATTTGCGGGTACAGCACCGCCAGTTCATCCTCCTCGCCCAGGCGTTCACCATAGGGGGGATTGGCGATGAACAATCCCGGTGGACCCGGCGGCGGCGTTACTTGGATCAGGTCCCGTCGAGTAACTTGTAGTCGGTCAGCGACGCCCGCCCGTCCGGCATTGGTCAGCGTCGCCCGCACCGCTTTGGGATCGTGGTCACTGGCCAGGATCAGCGGAATGCGGGACTGACCCACGATCCAGCGTTCCTGCGCTTCATTGAGCAAGCGCTTCCACAGTGCCGGGATGTGGCCTAACCAGCCGCTGAATCCCCAGTGTTGGCGGGATAAACTGGGCGCACGGTCGCCAGCGATCCAGGCGGCTTCAATGGCCAGTGTTCCCGAACCACACAGCGGATCGATCAGGGGACCCCCGGCAGCGGCAATTTCCGGCCAGCCGGCTTTCAACAGCAACGCCGCCGCCAGCGTCTCTTTCAACGGCGCGGAGACCGTCGCTTCCCGATAGCCACGCCGGTGCAGACTGTCGCCGGACAGATCCAGACTGACTGTTGCCTGGCCGTTGTGGAGCTGGACGTGAATACGCACATCCGGTTGTTGCCGGTTCACATCGGGCCGTTGACCGCACCGCTCCCGGAAGCGGTCAACCATCGCGTCCTTGACCCGCAGGGCACCGTAGTGGCTGTGGTCGATGCCGGAACCGGTGCCATTGAATTCCACGCTCAGCGTCCCTTCTGGGGCGAGATGCTCTTCCCAGGGGAGTTGATGGACGCCGGCGTACAGCGCATCAGCGTCAGCCATCGGGAATTCGGCCAGCGGCAACAGCACCCGGCTGGCGGTGCGCGACCAGAGACAGGCGCGGTAAGCCACCTCCAGCGTTCCCCGGAAGCGGATGCCGCCACGCGCCGGTTTGAGATGCTGGGCGCCCAGCGCGGCCAATTCCGCCGTCAGCAGCGGTTCAATACCCGCCGGGGCGGTGGCGAAAAAATCAGATTCACTCAAGTGTCATTCCTCAATGGCGACGTTGACCAGCGTAGGCTGGAGCAATCGCTGGACATCGGCAGGCGGCAGACTGATCAGGAAACCGCGCTTGCCGCCGTTCAGGTAGATCAGCGGCATGTCGAGGATACTGGATTCCAGATAAACCGGCATGGCCTTGCGCACGCCAAACGGTGACGTGCCCCCGACCAGATAACCGCTGTGCTTGTTGGCCACTGCCGGATCGCAGGGGGCGATGGTCTTGACGCCCAGTAATCGGGCCAGTTCCTTGGTGGAAACGTGCCGGTCGCCATGCATGAGCACGATCAACGGTTGCCGATGTTCGTTCTCCATGATCAGCGTTTTGATGACGTGGTGCTCATCTACGCCTAGAGATTGGGCGCTATGAGCGGTGCCGCCGCGTTCCTGGTAGGGGTAAAGGTGGCCGTTGACAGCGATTCCCTGAGCTTGGAGCCACCGGGTCGCCGGCGTCACGGGGAACTTTTCTTTTCTGGTCGACATTTATTTTTACTCAATTAAATGTTGTTTTTTACCAATTGTTGTTTTTTGTATTTTTGATAAAAAATATTATCAAAACAACAAAGTTGTAAAAATAATAACAAAACAAATGGCATTCGTTCACTATTTTAAAAAATAATAATTAAAATCAATTATTTTTAATTAAAATAAACCGTCGAAAACACTAAGAAATAACTAAAGCTGTTGTTGTACGCAGAATAAAAAAGCTGATGCAAGATTTGGGACAGTTTTAATGTGTTGCATCATAGCAAAAAAAAATTGCAAATCTAATGCTTGCCTAATCAAATCGGCTTTGGTTAGAGTTCAGGAGAAGCCTAATTTGAGTCATGGGGAGGAGTTTACGGATGCGAATAGATGCAGCGCTCGAGAACAACAGCCAGAACGTAGAAGACCCATCAGTCGTAGGCCGACGAGGTTTTCTAAAACTGGCCGCTGGCGGGTTGGGTGCCCTGGTTTTGGCACCGGAAGTACTTCAAGCATCAATCCGTCGCGAACGCTACTTATCATTCTACAACCCCAATACCGGCGAAACCATCCGCCGGGTCTACTGGACGCCGCGTGAGGGCTACATCCGCGAATCCATCAAAGAGGTCAGTTGGGGTTTGCGCGATCATCACAACAATCAGGTCAAGGCGTTTGATGTGAACGTTCTCGACCAGCTTTACGCCCTGCAACTGCAACTGGGAGAGCGTGCGCCGGTTCATGTGATCAGCGCTTACCGTTCGCCGACGACCAATAGCGTGTTGTGCGAAGGCAGTCGCCGCGTGGCGCGCAACAGCTATCACATGCAGGCCATGGCGATGGACGTCCGACTGCCCGGCGGACGGGTGGCGGATTTGCATAAGGTGGCGCGCGCGCTGGGTGCGGGCGGGGTCGGTTACTATCCGCGCTCCAACTTTGTCCATATCGATAGCGGGCCGGTTCGGTACTGGAGCTAAAAGCGGAATGGACGACCGTGCCAGGCATGGAAAAGGGCGGCTCAGAGGCCGCCCTTTCTGTTTCCAGCCTAACCCGTTTAACCCGGCTTAGAACAACAATCGTGGCAGGAACAGGCTGATCTGCGGAACGTAGGTGATGATGATCAGGAAGCTCAGCATCACCATCAGCCACGGCATCGCCGCTTTCACGACATCCCACAGGGGCATACCCGTCACGCCGGCGGTCACAAACAGGTTCAAGCCGACCGGCGGGGTAATCATGCCGATTTCCATATTGACCGTCATGATGATGCCCAGATGAATCGGGTCGATACCGAGATGGGTCGCTATGGGAAAGAAGATCGGTGCGAGGATCAGCAGGATCGATGACGGCTCCATGAAGTTCCCAGCGATCAGCAGGACGATGTTGACCACGATCAGGAACTGCCAGGGTGCCAGTCCCCAGCCGACAATGGTTTCCGCCATCATTTGCGGGATGCGCTCGGTGGTCAGTACATGGGCGAACAGGAAGGCGTTGGCGATGATGAACAACAGCATCACCGTCACCTTGGCCGATTCGGCGAAGACGTGAGGCACCTGGCGGAAGGTCATGTCCCGATGGACGAACAGCGCCACGATGAAGGCATAGACCGCCGCCACTGCTGCGGCTTCGGTGGCGGTGAAGATGCCGCCGTAAATCCCGCCCATGACCACCACAATCAATCCCAGTCCCCAGGCCGCCTCACGAGCCGCAATGAGCAATTCCCGGAACGTTGCACGCGGCTGGGTCGGAATTTTCATCTTGTGGGCGCTGAGGAAAATAGCCAGCATCAGCATGAATCCGAGCAGGAGTCCGGGAACCACCCCCGCCATGAACAACTGACCGACTGACGTTTCCGTTGCGGCGGCGTACACCACCATCACGATCGATGGCGGGATTAGAATCCCCAGCGTGCCGGCGTTACAGATCATGCCCGCGGCATAGGGCAGCGGATAACCGGATTTGACCATCGCGCCGATGACGATGGAGCCAATGGCCGCGACCGTGGCCGGCGATGAACCCGATACCGCCGCGAACAGCATACAGGCCAGCACCGAGGCAATGCCCAGGCCCCCCTTGAGATGACCGACCGCGGCAATGGCGAAGCGGATCAGGCGTCGGGCGACGCCGCCGGTGGTCAAAAACGCCGAGGCCAGAATGAAGAACGGAATCGCCAGCAGCGTGTAATGCTCCATGGTGTCGAACAGCTTAAGCGACATCGACGCCAGCGAGTCGTTGGTGAAAAACAGAATGGTCAGAATGCTGGCCAGGCCGAGAGAGAATGCAATCGGCACGCCCATGAACAGCAGGAGAAACAGGATGGTGAACAGGAAGAGTGAGGTCATGGCGCTTTCTCCAGGCGGGTTTGGCCGGGGGCGGGGTGCAGAACCTCAACGATTTCTACGACTTCCACGCCCTCGGCTAACTCGATAGCCTCACGGGCTTCATCCGCCAACCGTAAGCCTTCCAGGTGTCCAGTCGCCGTCAGCCAAGCGATGTGCATCAGTCGCAACAGCGCCAGCAGCAGACCGAGGGGTAGCATGATGAACGGGATCCAGCGCGGAATCGGCAGATCCTGGGCTTCAATGCCCACTTCGTAGATTTTGTAGACGTAGCCGGTGGCACCGACCAGCAGGATGATGCAGTAGGCGCAGCAGGCCAGCACCGCCAGCAAACCGACGATGCGCCGCCATTGGTGGGGGAGTTGACGCACCAGAATGTCGATGCCGATATGGGCACCGACCTTGATGCCGTAGGACACGCCGAATAGCACCAGCCAAGCAAAGAGATACGTGGTCAGTTCCAGCGCCCAGCCGAAACCGGTGCTGAAGACATAGCGGGCGACCACCTGGCTGAAGGTGATCAGGGTCATCAGCGCCAGCAGCAGGGCAATAAAACCCTCCTCCAGATGATGAATAAGGCGAAGCAGCATGGGGATTCTCCGAACGGAAGCGAGAACCGCCCCCCATGCGTCGGCATGAGGAGGTCAGTTCCGGGATGCGGGGATTACGGCTTGTTGGATGCTTTGGCGGCCTCGACAATCTCCTTGCCAATGTCGCCAGTGAACTTGTCATAGACCGGCTTCATCGCCGCCAGCCAAGCCGCCCGCTGTTCGGCAGTAAACGGGAGAATTTCGGTCTTGCCGGAATCCTTGATCTTCTGCCGGTCGCCCTCGTTGAGGGCGGTGGAGGACTTGTTGACCTCGACCGTGACCTCGGCCAGAATTTTTTCCAGTTCCGTGCGCACATCAGCCGGCAGGCCACTCCAGAACTTGGCGTTGGTCACCACCATATAGCCGAGATAGCCGTGGTTGGATTCGGTGAAGTAGGGTTGCACTTCATAGAATTTCTGGGAATAGGCATTCGACCAGGGATTCTCGGCACCATCCACGACACCGGTTTCCAGCGCCTGATAGACCTCGGCGAACGCCAGCTTCTGCGGGACGCCGCCGACCGCTTTGAATTGGGCTTCGAGGATGTCCGACGCCTGGATGCGGAATTTGAGACCCTTGGCATCCTCGGGCATTTTCAGCGGCTTTTTGGCTGAAAGCTGCTTCATGCCGTTATCCCAGTAGGCCAGTCCGGTCAAACCTTTTTTGGTCAGCGAGTTGAGGATGCTCTTGCCGGCGGGGCTGGTGTGGAAGCGGTGAACCGCATCGATGTCATTGAACAGAAACGGCAAATCGAAGACCTGGATCTGCTTGGTGTAGCGGTCGAATTTCGACAGTGACGGGGCGATGAGTTGCACGTCATTCAGCAACAGCGCTTCCATTTCCTTGCCATCACCGAACAGTTGGGAATTGGGAAAAACCTCGACCTTAACCTTACCGGCCAGGCGTTCCTCGGCCAGTTTCTTGAACATCAAGGCACCCTGACCCTTGGGGGTGCTGTCAGCGACGACGTGCGAGAATTTGATGACGACTTCGGCATGAGCCATGCCGGTGAACAGCGCCAGCGTAGCGCCGGCGAGGACAGTTTGGATCGTAAGCTTGCGCATGAGAGGTTTTCTCCTTTGGTGTTTTTGGTAGCGGCTGGACGAGACGCCAGCCTGATAAAGGCGTCCGGCGAACCGGAAGCTTTATCAAGCATAGGAGAAAATATTGGGAATGCGCGAAAAGAGCATTTACCGGAGCATCTGAGTCGCGGGGGGCGGCGGGAACCGTGCCCATATCGCTATTGGGATTGTCCAGTAATTGTGCCTGACTTATCGAGGAAGGTTTGCCGGGTCTGGTCAAAGTGCTTTAGGCTGGGGTCTGTTCCACAAGCTGCGTGCAGCTCGTCGCATTGAGGTCATTGAGCGCCTTAGCCAGCTTTTTCTTGGCGTTGCGGAAGGCTGTAAGCGTTGCGTTTGGCGATGCGGGTGGCGGTCGAATTTTCCATCACTTCATAACCACCTGTGCCCGTAGCTACCCAGCCAAGGCCGGAACCCGTTTTGATCATTTCCGCACCGGCGGAGTGCTTGTTAACGACAAAGTTTATGGCGTCTTGGGCCGTCTGCGCCTGGACAGTCGTTTGGCCGGTAGCGGGGTCTTTGACGTCCTGTACCGAGCCTTTGACTTGCTCAAGCTGTTGTTGCTGTTCGGGGGTGCTGGCTTGAACGGGTGGCAGGAAATCATCTGCAGGTGGAGCAGATTGCGCGGGGGCGGCTAACAGCCAAAGGGCGGATAAGCCGATAATGCTGTAACGATGCTTCACGTTGATCTCCTCTCTAGTATTGTTGATTTCCACAGTAAAAATCGGCTATTCCGGGCAATATCACCGGAATGTGTGCGGGGTACTTTGCAATCAACCCTTGGCGGTTCTGAAAGTTCAGGATCATTGGTTCTCCATCTCTTAATCGGGCCAATAGTCGCCGGTGATTTGGTCTACCGTGAATGAACACTCATCAGGAAAGGTTGCCAAGGGCAAGCCGGTTTCGAGTGCAGCAATCTTTTTAGCTTGGTGGTATTCATCAATCGTCATCGCAGATACTTTGGATTTCAAACTCGGACTGTCTTTTAGCAGACGCCTAATCT
>JAIFNF010000018.1 GCA_020047885.1 Gammaproteobacteria bacterium
CGTAGCCCGATGTTCTGGGCTGAGTCTGGTCAATCCAGACTTGCGGTTTTATCCACCACAAGCCTCGCCCTTTAGGGCGGGGTGATTGACCCGAAAATCCTTGATATGGAATTGATGATATGAGTGAGCGATTGACAGCGGTTCTCAACCGTCCGGGGCGATGCGCAACCAGAAGGTCACCGGTCCGTCGTTGATCAGGCTGACCTGCATGTGGGTGCCAAACCGGCCCGTGGCAACCGGCGTATGCTGCTGGCGAGCTTGGGCAACCAGATCGTTAAACAACCGTTCACTGTCTTCGGGCGGCGCGGCGGGAGTAAAACTGGGCCGCATTCCCTTGCGCGTATCCGCTGCTAGAGTGAATTGGGGCACGAGCAGCAGGCCGCCGCCCAGGTCGCGCAGGCTCCGGTTCATCTTGCCCTCGCTATCGGCAAACACGCGGTAGCCCAGCAATCGTTCCAGCAGGCGCTGGCCCTGCGCCACGCCATCGCCCCGTTCCACGCCGATCAATACCAGCAACCCGGCGTTAATTTCCCCGACGATTTCCCCATCGACCACCACCCGCGCTTCGCTGACCCGTTGCAACAGGCCGATCATGGTTGTTGATCTGCAAAGCGTTCAGTGGCGTAGACCAGTGCGTCAATAATCCCCGGTTCGCTGGCGGCGTGTCCGGCGGTCGGGACGATGCGTAATTCCGCCTCCGGCCAGGCCTGTTGCAGCGCCCAGGCGTTATCCAGCGGGCAGATCACATCATAGCGGCCATGGATGATGACGCCGGGAATGCCATGCAAACGGTCGGCGTTGCGCAACAGTTGATCCGGCTCCATGAAGCAATGATTCATGAAATAGTGGCATTCAATGCGTGCCAGGCTCAGGGCGCGGTGGGCTTCGCTGAACTGATCAACTACCCGTGGATTGGGTTCCAGCGTCAGGGTCGCTCCTTCCCACGTCGCCCAGGCTTTAGCCGCCCGCAGCCGCTCCAGCTCATTGGCGCTGGTCAGGCGTTGGTAGTAAGCCTGCACCATGTCGCCCCGTTCGGCGGCGGGAATGGGCGCAATGAACTGTTCCCACAGGTCGGGAAACAGTCGGCTGGTGCCTTCCTGATAGAACCAGTGAATGTCCTGAGTCCGGCACAGAAACACGCCGCGCAGGATGAGTCCCTGCACCCGTTCGGGATGCGTTTCCGCGTAGGCCAGCGCCAGGGTTGAACCCCAGGAGCCGCCGAAGACCAGCCAGCGGTCGATGCCCAGCTGTTCGCGGAGCTTTTCAATATCCGCGACCAGATGCCAAGTGGTGTTATCGCGCAGCTCGGCATGGGGACTGGACTGGCCACTGCCGCGCTGGTCGAACAGCACGATGCGATAGCGCAGCGGGTCGAAAAAGCGGCGGTGCATCAGTTCGCAGCCGGCTCCAGGACCGCCGTGGAGAAACAGCACCGGCAGACCGTCGGGAATGCCGCATTCTTCGACGTATAAGGTATGGAGATCGTCCACCGCCAAACGGTGGGTTGCATAGGGCTTGATGTCGGGAAACAGAATACGCATGAGGAGTTGCTACCTCCGAAAGCTCCCGCCCCCGCGTTGGGGGAGGGTAAGGGTGAGGGGCACTGATTTTACCCGCAAGGGGTGTCATTTTAGAGAATGTCGTCCACGACGTTAAGGCGCTTTCCTGAAAAGAGGATACCGACATTAATCCCCACTCCAACCAAACGTGAGAATTTTAGCCACGGAATGACACGGAAAAACACAGAAAAAGAATAAATTTTCCGTGTTTTTCCGTGTTTTTCCGTGGCTGATCTTTGGAATAATGACCGACGCTCGGTATAGTCTTTATGAGAAATCACCTTATTCTTTTTCGTGCCTTTCGTGTATTTCGTGGTTGCAAGGGGTGTCATTTTAGAGAATGTAGTCCACGACGGCATCGAGATCGTTAAACACCCGCCCGCCGCCCGGCTCGACTCGGGTTTCATCGCCGGGTCGGTATTTTCCAGTCCGCACCAGTGCCGCCCGCAATCCGGCCGCTAACGCTCCGCCAACATCCATTTCGGCATCGTCGCCGACCATGACGACATCCTGCGGTGGTAGGTTGAGACTATTGACCGCCGCCAGAAAGAAGTCCGGCGACGGTTTGCCCAACACCACCGCCTCCAGTTCAGCCGCATATTCCAGCGCCGCCATGAACGGCCCGATATCCAGGCTGAACTGGTCCTCCTGGCGAAAGTAGCGGTTAGAACCCATCACCAGTAACGGCAATCCCTCCAGCAGGAGCCGAAAGCACTGGTTCAGCGCCTCGTAGGTAAAGCTGGAGCCGGCGTCGCCCAGCAGCACCGCACTGGGCGATGGCCCGATCAGGTCAGCAAATTCCCCCTGGATATCGGGATGAATCAATAGATGGGGCGTCAGCTTGCGGGCAATCAAATAATTGCGGGCGGCGACCACCGGGGTGAACAGGTGTTGGACGGGCACTTCCAGACCCATACGCGCCAGGCGATTCACAATCGCGCTGCGGGTCATGCGGGTGCTATTGGTGATAAAGCGCATGGGAATGCTGGCCGCACGCAGACTTTGTAGCGCCTCGCGGGAGCCTGGCAGGGGATAACCGCCCACATACAACACGCCTTCCAGATCAAACAGAACGCCTTGGATCATGTCTTTCTCAATGGATCGAGGGGGAACCCCATCGCACGAGTAGCACGGGGTTCGTCGTTCCAATGAGTATAGAAGGCGTTTTTAGAATAGGGTTGAAACTGTCCCGGTTAGCCGGTTAGCCGGTGCAACCCAGGGCTTGCGCCCGGTTCCGGCGGGCGGCGCATTCAACGGCGATGGCTTGAGGATCGTAACCGGCGCTGAATTCTGGCCAACCGGACGAATGCCGTTCCACTAAACCGGCCAGCGCAGCAATATGTTCGGGGACATCATTCAGCGCGGGGAGGTAACGATAGTGTTCGCCGCCAGCGTCCAGGAAGGTCTGCCGATTTTCCAGAGCCATTTCCTCCAGTGTTTCCAGACAGTCGGCAGCAAAGCCCGGGCAGACCACATCAACGCGCTTGACCCCGGCTTTAGCCCACTCCGTCAACAACACGCTGGTATAAGGTTGCAGCCATTCGGCGCGGCCAAAGCGGGACTGGAAGGCAACCGCCCACTGATCGGGTGCCAGTTCCAACCGTTCAGCGACCAACCGGGCGGTCTTGTGACACTGGCAATAATAGGGATCGCCGGCCAGCAGATTGCGCTTGGGCAGGCCATGGAAGGAGAACAGTAACCGCTCACCGGGTTGTTCAGCGCAATCTGCGTTTATCCGGGTGGCGAGCGCATCCAGATACGCGGGATCATCATGATATTGGGCGACGAAACGCAGTTCTGGCAACCAGCGCCAGGTGCGCAACTCGGCGGCCACCGCGTCAAAAGTTGAAGCAGTCGTTGCGGCGGAATACTGCGGGTACAGCGGCAAGACCAGAAGGCGTCGCGCACCGGCGTCCCGTAATTCGGCCAGAGCTGCGGCAATGGAGGGTTGACCGTAGCGCATCCCCAGCGCCACCCGGACCGGACCGGGACAGCGCGCTTTCAGAAGATTAGCCAGGGCGGTGGCTTGCCGACGACTGATGGCCAGCAAGGGCGAACCCTCGTCAGTCCAGATGGTTTGATACTTGTGCGCTGATTTCGCGGGACGAATGCGCAGAATGACCCCGTGCAGAATCAGCCACCACAGTAGCCGGGGGATTTCCACCACCCGTGAATCCCAGAGAAATTCACCCAGATAGCGGCGAACCGCCTGCGGTGTTGGCGCATCGGGGGTGCCGAGATTAGTCAGTAAAACGCCCGTGCAGGCGGGTTGGTCGTGGGTGAAAGCGCTGATCGCCGACGTTTTCACTCAGCGATGCTCAAAAGTAATCATACTCATGCAGCCATCGCACAGGCCATTGGTTTGCCGAACTGGCATAACGAACGATTCTTGCGCGGTCCACGGAACCGAGGTGGTTTTCTTCTCGGGATCATCGACAATCCCCGCCAACCCTCGAGTCTTAAAATTGGCATTGATGGCGTTTTGCACGTTGCTGGCCTTGGTGTTGTCCTTGGACATTCGGGCATTGATCAGCGCCTCATACTGCTGTTCCAGCGCTGGGTTCGGTTCCTGGAACGCCAAAAACAGAATGCTTTCCGAACCGACCTTGTCATCGAGTTTGAAGGATTTATCCTTGGCGGGCAGATCATAGGTTACGCCTGCCTTGACTGGATTCAGGTTATTGACCGTCACGCCGCCAAAACTGGTCATCGGAAAAAGCTGAAAAATTGCCTTGCTGCTGTCCACCTGGAAGACGTAGACATAACCGTTTTCCGCCGGGGTGAACTGGATTTTGTAATGATCGCCGGAATTCAGCACACTACCTTCGGACAAGGGTTTGAGCGGGCCCTGACCGCCGGGACGATAGACATAATTGACCTTGAAATTAAGGGATTTGGCGCTGTCTTGCGGGGACAAGGAGGCCGGTTTAGCCGTGGCGTTCCCCGGTTCCGGGGCGATTTTAACGGTTCCCGCCGGCCCACGGGTTCTCAAATCAGATTCGGACGAAGGAGACGCTGCGCTCACGTGGCCAGCGATGACCAATAATGCGCTGCCAGCCATAGTGAGTGGCCAATGATGAAGCCCACGGTTTTTAGAGATCATGACTGCCCCTCATGCTGTGTTTAAATTTCAAAACGGGCTGGGCGCCCACCTGGATTTTTTGCAGACTGTCGATCAATTGCGACTGAGATGCGGTGATTCGCGCCTGATCCTGACCACGCCACGCTTCTGCCAGCGCCCGGTATTGATTTTCCAGTTCGCCGTGCTGCTTTTGGAAAGCCAATACATAAATTTGTTCCTGGCCGATTTGTTCGTCTAATTGAAAGGCTTCGTCTTCGGCGGGTATGAAATAGGTCGCCCCGGCCTGCACCGGATTGATATTAACGTTGGGCGAATCCTGCGATTTTTCAAAGGGGAATAATTGATAAATTCCGCCACCGCTATCGATTTGGAAAATATAGACATAACCCTTCTGTTCAGGGGTGAATCGGATCTGGTAATGATCGCCTGAGCGTAACACACTGTCATTCGACATCGGGCGAAAATTGAGCTGATCCATCGGACGGTAGGTATAAGAGACCTCCACAGGCAACGCCGGATTCAATGACTGCTGATGGATGAAATAACCAGTGCCCACCGCTAGGGCTAAAACCATGAACAATGCCGCGCTGATTCGGGTCCATTGATTTGGGCGATCGCGGGTTGTTTCACGAATTACTGGTAGTTTTGCGGAGGGGAGAACGACGGTTTTTTCGTTGTTTGCCGCTACCGTGCTGCGTCGATCAATCGCTTCAACCAGTTCCTCGGCGGTCGCAAAACGGTCGTCGGGCTGCGGAGCCAGCATTCGATCCAGAAGAAATTGATAACGGCTGAATTCCACGGGCAAGGATTCAGTAGCTCCTTCGGGCGTCCGTTTCGGTCGAAATCTAGTTAGCATCTCGAAAAAGACCAGTCCCAGCGAGTACAGATCACTGCGACCATCGAGACTAGTCCCCTGAGCCTGTTCGGGACTCATATAGAGGAGCGTGCCAATAGCAAAGCCGGTAGCGGTTAAGGGCGCATTGTCCTCACAGGCTTTGGCGATCCCGAAGTCGGTCAGTACGGCATTATCATCATCACGGAACAGGATATTGGCAGGTTTGACATCCCGGTGGATAAAACCCTGGCGGTGCGCATGACCCAAGGCGCTGGCGAGTTGCCGCAAAATACTCACTGCTGGTTCCGCTAATAAACCCTTTTCCATGCGCTGCTTCAACGTCCCGCCTTCGATATATTCCATGACCATATAATATTGGTTTTCATACTCCCCAATATCATGAATCGTCACAATATGCGGATGACGGAGTTGCGCGATGATTTTACCTTCCTTGAGAAAGCGTTGGCGAAACTCCGTATCTGTACTGAGACCGGGATTAATAATTTTGATCGCAACCGGCCGCTCCAGTGCTTCCTGGATCGCTAAATACACCTGCCCCATCGCGCCGCCGCTGATGAGTCGTTCAATCCGGTAACCGGGAATGGCAGGAACCCGGTAGAGCGGATCGAGATCATCCACGTTAAAACTCCCAGCGCAATTGTGCGCCAATCGAATGGGTATCAAGGTGTTCATAACCCAAAACCGTGCGGTATTGAATCAGGGCGGACGGTCCCCGATTAAACCGCGTCAGCAACCCGAGGCTGAATCTGAAATAGTTTTTGTCCACCGGATCGGTGAAGATTTGAAAGATGTTGTCGGGGACAGCCGCGCCTTCCACGAATCGACCACTGGCCAGCCGGTTATTATCCTTGAATTCGTGCAGCCAACTGAGTTCCACCTGCGGCTCCAGCGTTCCCCAAGGCTGATTGAATAGATAGCTGGCGCGTCCGCCCAAGCTGGAAACCAGCGATTGCTGATTTTGTTCATCCATGGCCACCGCCCAGGCTGAGCCGGGATTGCTGTCCAGCGCACTCTCCTGAAATGCATTGACTTGTACGTCGAGATAGCTGATCCGGGCGTCGGGGCCAAAGGTCAGATTGCCCTGTGTAAACTGATAGCCAGTGCCGATCTCGGCAAATAATTGCCGACCATTATAATCACTGTCAAAACGCTGGTTGACGTCAGTATTCGACAACTGATAGGCCACATTACGCTGCTGGTTATAATCATTGCGGCCGTAATTGACCATGCCCTCGACATAGAGCTGATCCGAGAGGTAATGCATCCCATACAGAGTCAGGCCATAACCCCGGGCATCCATATAGTCGCTGCTACCATTCATATCCGTGTCGGTGGCAATATACGACAGGGCAATTCCCATAATGGATTGGTCGCTAAACCGGTAATCGACACCCATCGTTAATTCCAGGGTCTTGAAATCAAATCCGGCCTGATTCTCAGTTTGATCTCGGTCGCCAAGATTTACAGCGCCACTGGCGAATACCCCGAATGGGCCGAGATCAGTTCCGATATCGTCACTGGGAACGCCGATGTCTTCGCCAGTACTAGCGAGCAGGTAGCGCAAATCCCGACCGGAGAGTGTCCATCCACCGCGCTGGATATTTAACTGATCGAGATTGATGCCGGTCACGCCAGAGCGTAGTGCGGCCATCCGGGATCGAATCCCGAGCATTTGCGACTGCACGCTGGTTTGCGAAGCGTCGATGGCCGTGGTCAGGCTTTTGGGGGTAATGCGCTCCAAGGCCGAGCCGACGCTGGGATCTTGGTTGCTGGCGGCGTCGATAAGCGCATCGCAATCCCGCAGAAAGTCGGCGCTGGCGGCTCGATCGAAACACAGACCACCGATGGCGGTGCCTACGGTTTTCGTGCTCGGATCATCGGTCGTATCTTCAAGAGTGTCCTGAACATCTTCCTTGCTGCGCGTGACGGTGACGGTGACGGTCGCTGAATCGGTGCTGATGCCGTCAGTGATGGTGTAGGTGAACACATCCGCGCCGACGAAGTTTGGATCGGGCGTGTAGGTAATCACGCCATCCACGCCATTGACCGTGCTGCCCTGAGCGGGACTGCTGACCTGAATAAGGGTCAAGCCCTCGCCGACG